>JARGOI010000110.1 GCA_029212275.1 Thalassolituus sp. | reverse complement strand
CATTACTAAAATTATTTACTCGTGCTGCTAGCTTTCAAGGAAGTCCGCGTGAGATCGTGTTGGCATTTCACGTCGCCTATCGTTTGCATCTACGTTTATTTCCTTTGGCAAGCGAATCCTTATTGTCATCAAGAACCAGTAGCTTTTTAGAAAAAATTTCACTCGAAAGAGCGGAATACATCAAGGCATTGGACGATGAAATTTTTGCGCTAACCCATTCATCTACCGAAAAAGTGTTTACTGAGTCTAATTTATCACTGCAAGAACATCTATCAGTGCCAGTAATTACCTTTATTAATTGGTCGTTGTCTTACGGCATTAATGCACTAATGAATACCGGATTCGATAACCAAGCACGCGATCAATTTGATGGTCTACATATAGAAATGATAGGCGCCAATATTATGATGGATGGCCTAGGTATTCGTCCCTTATCGACCGAATTCGACTACAGTGTAAGTTGGCATCGGATCACAAATGAGTTGTTTCGAGAAGAATATGAACAACTTAACAATAACCCCGCAGTTCTTTAATATTTTAGAGGCTTAACCATGAAACTCCTTGTTGAGAAATGGGTAACTGAACGACCTTGGATTGTTATTTTATTATTACTGGTACTGACCTTTAGTGCCGCCTTTGGTGCCTCTAAGTTGTATTTTCGTGGTGATTATAAAATCTTCTTTGAAGAGGGTTATGGCCCGCTTAATGATTTTCTGGAAATGCAAAAAGTCTTCAACAAAAGCGATAATATTGGTGTATTAATAATTCCTGAATCGGGTGAAGTGATTTCTGAGGAAACACTTAATTTAATTCGCGAATACACCGATAAAGCATGGCAAACACCGTATTCTAGTAGGGTAGATTCAATTACCAACTTTCAGCATACCTGGTCTGAAGATGACGACATGGTGGTGGAAGATTTGGTGTCTGATTTTACCGATACATCGTCCCTCGCAGCGCTCGATACCATTAAGCAAATAATTTTAGCTGAACCTGCATTAAAAGATCGTTTAATGTCGACTGATGCTGACGCAACATTAATCAATATTACTCTACAATTGCCCAGTGTGACGGACAATACTAAGCACGCTGCCGAAGTGTATTCCTACGTTACAGAATTGAGTCGTGCTTTTGCCGAAAGTCATCCTGAACTGAGCTTCTATCACACAGGTGTAATTCCTATTAATCATAATTTTGCCACGCAGGGGCAAAAAGATATGAGTACCTTGATTCCTGCCATGCTGTTGCTCATCGTTGTGCTGTTAGCGGTTTTGTTGCGCAGTATTTGGGCGACATTGGCCACCCTGTTGTTATTGATCATTACCATTTCTGCCACCATGGGTCTTGCAGGTTGGGCTGGATTTTTCTTATCGACCGGAACGATTAACGTTCCTATTGTGGTGTTAACCATAGCCGTGGCGGACTGCGTACACATTATCGCCAGCATGCAATACGCGCAGCGTTTGGGTAAATCTCGTAAAGATGCCGTGAAATTTAGCTTAGATTTAAATTGGATGCCGGTGTTCATTACCAGTGCAACGACAGCTGTTGGTTTCTTAACGCTCACGCTTTCTGAATCCCCTGTGTTTGCTGATTTTGGTATTTTATGTGCCGTTGGGGTGATCTTGGCGTGGTTGTTGTCCGTCACACTATTTCCTGCAATGTTATCGGTTCTGCCGATTAAGCCGTCTAAAGGGTCTTCAGCAGATTCTCCGATGATGAATGCATTGGCTGATTTTGTCGTTAACAAGCAAAAGCCTTTGCTTATTTTCGGCAGTGTCATTGTGTTGTGCCTGAGCTCACTGTCTTTATTAAATAAAGTAGATGATGTATCGACCGAATATTTTGCGAAATCGACCGAATTCCGCCAATCAGTCGATAAACAAAGCGAAGTATTGTCGGGTACACAAACCATCGAATGGGCCATTTATACCGATGAAGCTGGTGGCGTGAGTAATCCTCAGGTGATTAAAACGGTGCAAGACTTTACCCAATGGCTTGATCAGCAACCGGAAGTGGATCATGTCACTTCGTTGTCCGACACCTTTAAACGTTTAAATAAAAATATGCATGGTGATTCTGACGAGTGGTACGTCATTCCTGAAGAACGCGAGTTGGCTGCACAATATTTGTTGTTGTATGAAATGTCCTTGCCTTACGGTTTGGATTTAAACAATCAAATTAATATTGATAAATCAGCTTTGCGTTTTACCTCGGTAGTTAAAAACTTTGGTAGTCAAGAGTACGTTGCCTTAGAAACGCGCGGTCATGCTTGGATGAAGGAAAATGCCCCTGATTTGCGTCTTACTTCAGCAAGTCCAGGTCTTATGTTCGCTCATATTGGTGAGACGAATATGAAAAGCATGATTTTGAGTATGTTTTTAGCGTTATTTATTATTTCGGGGATACTGGTTTTCGCGCTTAAATCTCTGCGCTTAGGCATCATCAGTTTATTTCCAAACATTACTCCAGCATTGGTTGGTTTTGGTTTTTGGGCATTAATTTCTGGTGAAATTAATCTAGGTTTATCCATTGTCGCCTCGATGACTTTGGGTATTATCGTAGACGATACCGTACATTTTTTAAGTAAGTATCAGCGCGCTCGTAACGACGGTATGAATGCCGAAGAAGCTGTACGCTATTCGTTTGCAAGCGTCGGTCGTGCACTGGTTATTACCACCATCGTATTGGCATTGGGCTTTTCTATTCTTGCTTTCTCGGCTTTCCGTCTAAATTCAGATATGGGCCTAGTGACAGCGATGGTCATTGTGATCGCTTTGATCATTGATTTTATACTCTTGCCTCCCATGTTACTTTGGTTAGATAAAGATAAAGATAAAGACAAAAAACAGAACTCAAACATTGTGTCAAATCCCACAGAACAACCCTCATAAGGAACAACACTATGAAATTGATCACAACATTAGTGATGACCACCGCTTTAACGACAACATTTATTGCAGCGCCTATATGGGCGGCTGTGGACGATGGCGGCAAAGGTTTGAAAATTTCCACCGACCGCAAAGAACGCGATTTAGGCTGGGGTGATTCTCAAGCCAATATGACGATGATCTTGAAAAATTCTCAAGGTGATACTTCCGAGCGCAAAATGCGTTTAAAGAGTTTTGAGGTTACTGATGATGGTGATAAAGGTTTAACCATTTTTGACGAGCCAAAAGATGTGAGTGGAACGGCTTTTTTAAGCTTTTCTCACATCGAAAAAGCCGATGATCAATGGTTGTACTTACCCGCATTAAAACGCGTTAAACGTATCTCTTCGCGTAACAAATCCGGTCCATTTATGGGCAGTGAATTTGCTTACGAAGACATGGGATCTTTTGAGCCAGAAAAATATGAATTCACTTTCTTGCGTGATGAATCATGCGCAGAAACAATGACCTGTCATGTCATTGAAAGTAAGCCATTGGATGAATTTTCTGGTTACACAAAAATTATCACTTGGTTGGATACTGAGCATCTTCGTCCAATGAAGACCGAGTATTACGATCGCAAAGAATCGTTATTAAAAACGTTAAAAATGTCTGAATGGCACGAGTATAAAGATAAATACTGGCGTGCGGCTTTGATGGATATGGAAAATCATCAAAGTGGAAAAAGTACTCGAATTATCACTCACGAAATAGTGTTTGATACCGGCTTAACCGATGCGGACTTTAACCAGTCATCTTTGCAGCGCGCACGCTAATCGGAGAGTCAAATGAAACGACTAATAACAACTGTATTGGCGGCGGGCGTTGCATTGCCTGCGCTAGCTATTGATGCTTCGTTGGAATTAGGCGTAGAGGGACGACGCTTTCTAGAAGATGCTGCCTATCCCGGTCAGGTGGATGATCAGTGGTCTGTTTATGTGCAACCCGAGTTTGTATGGGACGCAGATAACGCTAACCAGCGTTTCACTTTTATGCCGTATTTTCGCAAAGACTTTGCTGACGACGAACGCACCCACGCTGATGTTCGTGAAGCCATGTTTATGCAATGGGGCAATCAATGGGAACTACGTGCGGGCATTGGTAAAGTATTTTGGGGGGTGACCGAGTCTGTCCATTTGGTGGATGTGATCAATCAAACCGATATGATTGAAGCCATCGACGGTGAAGAAAAGCTGGGTCAACCTATGGTGCACGGTATTTGGTTGGCTGAAAGCGGCACTTATGAAGCGTTTCTGTTGCCGGGATTTCGGGAACGTACCTTCGCCGGTGAAGCGGGACGTTATCGAATACCAGTGGTGGTTAGTAATGATGCTGAATACCAAGCCAATGCCGAGCAAATGCATACGGATGTTGCTTTTCGCTGGAGCAAATCGACCGAGTTAAATGGCTATCCGTTAGACGTATCGGCAGCGGTATTTCGAGGCACGTCACGGACGCCAGAATTTTTACCTAAGATCGCTTTGGTGAATGGCCAACCCGTAATAACGGAATTTACTCCATATTACGCCATGCAAAACTATGCCAGTGCGACTCTGTTGTATGCACTTGATGGGTGGTTATTAAAAACTGAGCTGCTGCATCGCAATGTGCAAGATGATCGTTTTGAAGATCAAAATGCAGCCGTCACTGGTTTTGAATATACGATTGTTGGTCCGTTTGAAAGCAACTTGGATTTAGGGCTTTTGGCTGAATATCAATACGACAGTCGCAGTAATGGAAATACCTTGGCGCAAAATGATCTATTTTTAGGTGCTCGATTCGCTTTAAATGATATGTCATCCAGTGAAGTATTGGTCGGTTTAACTCAAGATCTGGATTACCAAGGCAGTCGTTTTGTGTTTGTAGAAGGGTCGAAGCGTTTAAGTGCTAATGCAACGTTGGATGTGACCTTGCTCGCCCTGACTGCGGATGCAGAAGATGTAGTGATCGACGCTCTTCAAAAAGACGACAGTATTGAAGTTGGTTTAAACCTGTATTTTTAAGGTCTTTGCAGCACTTTTCCCTTCCTTTTGTTAAGATGCCGGTTCGATTATTTCGAATTCGGCATTTTGAACAATCTTTTTGGCAGCATTTCTGTCAATTCTGTACAAAGCGCTGAACAAACGTATCGTTATTCTTCTTTATAAAAATTATACTGAGAACGAGCGTAAAGATGGGTATAAGGCATTTTTTCTAAACGACAGCTTTAATACCATGCAATAACTAATAATATATTCGCCGGTAAAAATGGCTTAAACATTGTTTAATAATTGAACAACTATTAATCTATCGACTATTTCGGCAACATAAACTCTTTTGGCGCATTTTCATGGAAAAGGTTTTTTGGCCTACAAGTATTTTTTTAAGCTTGATACTGACTGGTTGCGTGTCCATAGATGCCGTCAGTCCCGAACAACCAAATGTTTCTAATGCGTTTGTAGATGAGTCACAAGTTAAAGCTGGGCAGGCTCTGGTACCATCCGATGTGCATTGGTGGTCATTGTTCAACGATCCAGTTTTAGATCAATGGATGGCCGTCGCGCTATCGCAAAACTACAGTCTGAAAGCTGCCGCCGCTCGACTAGAGCAAAGTGAAGCCAGTTTGCGCAGTGCACGGGCTGACTATGTTCCAAATATTAATGCATCCCTTGGTAAAGAGCGTAACTGGATAGGTGATGACCCATCCGTCACTACCAGCAATTGGACGGCGGGTGTCAGTACCCAATACGAATTGGATCTTTGGGGCAGTGTGGCTGCGCTTAGCCAACAACAAGCATTGTTAGCAGAGGCCAGTGCATCCAGCGTTCGCACGGTGGCCAATACGGTGGCGGGTGAAGTTACCACTGCGTGGTTAGGAATTCGTAACCAGCAGCAAGTTCTCAGTTTGCTTTATATGCAGCAAGAGCGTTTAGATGAGGCATTGAAAGTCGCCAGAGCTAGATATCAACGTGGTTCGATATTGTTAAGTGATGTTTTGCAGCAAGAGCGACTGTTGCAGTCAATTTCGGTGGATATATACGCCGCCGAGGCTCAGCGCGATGTCTATTTGCAGCAACTTGCCGTGTGGACGGGCGAGGGCAGTGTTCGCATCACCCCAGAGCAACTTGAAAATCTGCCAAGTTTGTCACCCTTTACGGAACCCATGGGCCAAGTCGCCTTACAAGCATTGCAGACTCGACCCGATGTCATTACCGCGTACTATCAAGTGCAAGCCGCTAATGCTGGTGTCGCTGCAGCCATTTCGCAACGTTACCCTCGTTTCACCTTGTCTGCTTCTTACAGCGGAGAAGATCAGGATATCAATAATGTCTTTGATAACTGGTTTGCTAGCCTCGCCGGTGCGTTAGTAATGCCTATCATTGATGGCGGTCAGCGTCGCGCCAATGTTTCTCGCCAGCAAGCCGTTGAAAGTGAAGCCATTGCCAACTATCAACAAACTTTACTTAATGCCGCACAAGAAGTTCAAAATGCACTGATACGTGAGCGTCAGTATCAGATTACCCTAGATAATCTGGGTGAACAGTTAGTTCTGGCTCGTAAGTCATTGAAGTTACAGAATTTATATTATTCTAGTGGACGGTTGGATTTCTTATTTTTACTCGATGCCCAGCGCCAACTTTTGGCATTAGAAAATCAATACCTCAGCGCACTTTGGAGCCAAACTCAGGCTCGAATTCAAGTTTATAAAGCCGTTAGTCATGGCCAATTCAATTTATCTGAAGGAGAGTCAGCCTCATGAGTGCGGTTAATCGTCCATGGAAGTCTGCAGTTATTTCAATAGCGATCATCGCGCTTGGTGTTGCGGCGTATAGTTATATTAAGAACAGTGCCCCAAAACCACAAAAGAAAGTTGTGGAAGAGCGTGTCCGTTTGGTTGATGCCGAGCCATTAACTCAAACGACCGTTCGTCCTCAGTGGCAAGCTGGCGGTACCGTGATGGCTGCACGTCATGTCAATTTAGGCGCCGAGGTTTCTGGAAGAATCGAATATGTCGCTGACGAAGCCATCCCTGGTGCCACCTTAACAAAGGGCACGGTATTGGCGAAAATTGATAATACGAATTATGAAATTGCTGTTCATCAAGCCCGCGCAGCCATGAGTGAAGCCGAGGCAAACATGATGATTGAGCGCGGACAAGTATCCTTAGCCAAACAAGAATATGACATTGCCGGCAGTGATTTTGAGCTACAAGACAGTTCTTTAGTGTTGCGTGAACCACAACTTCAAGTTGCAAAAGCGCGTTTGCAAAGCGCCGAGTCCAGTTACTTTCAGGCACGTAAAAATTTAGAGCGTACCGAAATACGTATGCCTTTTAATGGTCAAATTATCAGTCGTGCTGTTTCCGTTGGCACGCAAGCTTCTACTGGAAGTTCGTTATTTGACGTTATGGCAACGGATGAGTTTTGGATCGAAGTCAAAATGCCACGCGATTTTGCCATGCGTCTCGATAACGACAAAGCAGCCATCCTCAGTCATGATTCTTGGGATGACGTGACTCGTTCGGCAGAGATTATGAGTCGCTTGCCGCAAGTGGAAGAAAGAGATCGTCAAGCGCGCGTTATTTTATCGTTAAAAAATCCGCTTTCTACCAAAAATGGACCAGCGGTGTACGTGAATGATTACGTAAGTGTCTCGTTATACGGCAGAGAGATAAAAAATGCCTATGTGATTCCACGTCGTTATCTCAATGAAAACAATACCGTCTGGGTCGTTAATCAAGGTATGTTGGCCGATCGTCAGGTGGATGTGGCGTATATGGGACGAGAAAATGTGTGGGTAATGTCAGGATTTGAAGCCGATGATTATTTACTCACCACACTCATTGATGCGCCGGTGAATGGCACCAAGGTTCGCATCTCGCCAAAAGATACAACGC
>JARGOI010000109.1:2528-7860 GCA_029212275.1 Thalassolituus sp. | reverse complement strand
GTTTACTCGAGTGTTTACGGAGTTTGCCGATCCAATGCCTTTCAAAAACGCGAGTACTTTCGATGGATATGAGCTCTGCTTATATAAAGGCGGCAAATGAATTTTTTGGAATTAGAGCTCAAAAAATAATTTCAATTGATCACTTTCATGTCGCCAAATTATTGATAAAAGCAGTAGACGAAATTCGGAAATCGGACATAAAAAAACTACCTAGATTAGAACGTTTGAAAATTCATAGAAACCGTTATGTGTGGTTTAGGAATGGACGTAATTTACCTGAACACTTGCAGCCTGATATAGAATACCAGCGAGATATTATGCAAGACACGGCCATCGCGTGGACTCTCAAAGAGAAGGCTAGAGACATATTGCATGGTTATGAGCCTAAAACTATAACCAGTTGGACGCACTGGTTTCGATTGGTAAAAGAAAGTGCATTACGCCCTCTGATAGCCGCCGCAGATACAATCAAAAAAAATCTCAAAGGAATTATGGTTGCAATAACGACAGGCACGTCGAATGCAAAAGCAGAAGCAATAAATAAAACAATTAAAAATCTCGCTCGAATATCTCATGGATACCGAAATAAAGAACGTTACAAAAATATGATTTATTTACGGTTGGGAAAGTTGGATATGTGCCTCGACCACTAGGATCGGTGAAGAGCCATATATAAACAGTATATCTGTGGTTTTTATAGAATCAATGCGCGTTTACATTCTTGGCGCAATTTGTCATTGCGCGTTTTGCATCCTAGTTTGCTGAAAACTTGTTATTAATCAGATGATTAGATAAAACCGAGTTGTGATAGTGTGCCAATTGTAAATATTGCATGGTGTGTAAACGCGCATGCGCGTTTATATTCTTAGCTAAATGTCGCAATAAGCGCTTTTCTTAGAGAAAACAGAAAGATAGACTGAAATGAGTCAAGGGAAGCGGAGCGACAAAACGCGCATGCGCACGAATAAACTGTTAAATGTATGAGCTACTTGACCCGACAGAAAATCGAAATAATTGTAATAGCAGCTTTGTATATGTTGCCAGCCCTCTATTGTTCGATAGTCTTTGATATCAATTTAGCAATTGCAATCGGTTTGGCAGTTGTAGCATACGTAACAACTACTGGCTTCCTCACACTACTGCGAACAGACGATATGCCAGATAGTTACGGATCAAAATGGGATTACCCACCGTTACTACTTATTTACTTCGTTTTTTTAGGCATCCTAACGTGGCTCTCATGGTAAAAACATTTAACAAGGCCAAGCAACATCAGCCACTTCGTGGCTTAGACAGCCTTGCAGCCGCGCTTTTTGTGCATGGCTTCGCCATTATTGCACAAAAATCACAACTACAAGTCTGCCGTTGTTGGCAGCGTTATGCGTTCTAAAATATGAAGAGAGTTATTGTTCGCTTAGTTGTTTCAGCCCTGATTTTTTTGGCTTTTACGTGGGCTAGTACCGCTTACTACATGACGTACATTCATGATGTTGGCGGCACATACTGGGCGATGGGTATTTTCGGTCTGCCTGTAGTTTTGCTTACCGTGTGGGGTATCGATTCTTACTTAAAGAATTTGACCTGGTTCAAAGATAGACTTGGTATGCTAGTTTTCATCGACAGTATGCTCGCCATAGCGCTCTATTATCTGGGCTTTGTTGTAGTTTGGGGTTTAATCTATGTGCTTGGAATCACATAACAAGCGGCCGTTGAGGCCACTGAAAAGCGTGGCGGGACGCGTAAAAAGAACGCGCCCCAAGGCCGGGCGTTAAATGCTAAGGAAGCTATGAGTACTACGTTACGATCAATCGGATTATTTGGAATCTTACTTTTTGGTGTTTTATTCGCCGTTACATACGTATCGCCGGGGAAAATTGAAAAATCCGCAAAGGGGTTCGTTAAATACCAGATAGAAAAAGAAGTGCGGGAAAAGAAGCAGCGTATAAGCGAATCTAGCGTTGCAAACAAGGCTCTAAGTATTGCCAAAAGGCTCGGAGTAGAGTCTGAGCAAATCCAAGAAGACCTTGCCAACGATCTCCCTGAAAAAATCGCTAGTGTTATCGCTTCAATGTGTGGCTATGATTGCGAGCGAAAAAAAGCGTTAGCTCAGTCAATTACTTCCGGATACTTAGATCGCATTAAGAGCATTGAAATCGCCCAAGATACTCTAGGTAATCTTATAAAGGGAAAGTACATTGAAATTGTTAGTAATTTGAAGCTTGATCTTCGTATATTTCTTGGATCAAACTTTTTGATGTTTTTGATTCTACTTGGCGTTTCTTTAGCCAAGCCGAAAGCGATTGCGCACTTATTTTTGCCCGGAGTGCTTTTGCTTACAGCTACCAGCCATATACATATTTGGCCAAGATTGGTTCTACACCATTCTATATAATGACTATATGGGGTTTGGGTACTTAGCTTATATCGCTGTAATATTTGGCGTATTGGTGGATATAGCGTTTAATAAATCTAGAGTCACAACTGAAGTAATAAATGGCATAGCAAATGCCGTAGGTTCAGCATTCTCGGTGATTCCGTGCTAGCCGCATTTAACAAACGCTTGCAGCCTGACGCCAAAACCTCCGTGTTTTTGTGTTACTCGCTGCGCTCAAAAATTAACACAAAAACACTCCGGCTTCGGCGCAGCTGAAGCGGGCGTTAGGCAGAACGGTGAACTCATCACACCCCTCGAAGGAATTATATTATGGGACTATTAACTTTTAGCATCAATGTCACACTGGATGGCTGCATCAACCACCAAGAAGGAATCGCAGATGATGAGACACATGCTTTCTTTACACAGCTCATGGATGAGGGTGGTGCCATGCTTTGGGGTCGCACAACTTACGAGATGATGGAGAGTTACTGGCCTGCGGTTGCGCGAGGTGAAATGGAGGCACCACCCGCAATTCACGAGTGGGCAGTTAAGTTGGAGGCAAAGCCTAAATACGTGGTGTCGTCGACGCGAAAGGACTACATATGGGCTAATAGCCATCACATCGCTGGCAACCTTCGCGAAGGTGTTCAGAAACTCAAGGATGAGACTCCGGCTGGTGTACTCCTTGGTAGTGGCAAACTTGCAACAGAGCTTGATCGGCTGGATCTGATCGATGAGTACAAATTCCTCGTTCATCCCAGGATCGCTGGGCATGGACCAACCCTTTACGAAGATGGCCTTGCCTGTACTCGGCGGCTCGAACTCATTTCTGCAAAGCAGCTCCGCAACGGCGCGCTGGCTATGCACTACCGGCGTGAACGTTGACTTTAAGATGGCTTATGTCGCCTAACAAAGCGCTGCTGTCGGACAAATTTTCCGCTGCGCTCCAAATTTGCCACAGAGCGCGGCGTTAGGGCTATCGAACTCTGCAAGCACCGCCTTTCACGAGCAGACTAATGAAAAAAGACAATGACCCATTGGGAGATATACGCAAACTATTAAGCGCCACTTCAGATCCGTTAAAGGAATATCGTCGCCTAGCGATTTCACTAGGCGATCCACTGAAGGAACATCGCGAAATGATGGCAGCCCTGGGTGATCCGCTGAAGGAACAGCGTGAGATGATGGCGGCCTTGGGTGATCCGCTGAAAGAACATCGCGAGATGTTGGCGGCTTTGGGCGATCCATTAAAGGAACATCGCGAAATAATGGTAGCCCTGAGTGATCCGCTGAAGGAGCATCGTGAGATGATGGCGGGCTTAGGAGATCCGCTGAAAGAGCATCGCGAGATGTTGGCGGCTTTGGGCGATCCATTGATGGAACATCGCGAAATGATCGCAGCCCTGGGTGATCCACTGAAAGAACATCGCAAAATGATGGCGGCCATGACCGATCCACTCAAAGAATTTCGGGAATCGATCGCAGCTATCCAAAACCCTTTCAAAGATCTTTCAACTGCTATTGCAAGTATTGACTCACTAAGTCTTCTAAAGGATATCGCGCTTGATGTTGGCCACAATCTGTCATTTCAGGCAGATGGGCGGATTTCATTTGAATCGAAAAGACTAGCGATTTCGGAACTGCAAAGTCTTTCTTACCAAGTGATTCATGATTCTTCGGTAGAGCCATCAGGCTCTTTAGAAGAGTCTTTGAATAACCTGATCGACGAAATCAGGGCGCAGAAGGACCCGGCGATTCAAAAGCTATTGATGTGGTTTATATGCCCATTGATCATTGCCGTTATAGTATCCTTTCTAAATCCTGTCGTGGATTATCACGTCAAATCTTACCTAAATGAAGATAAGCGCTCCCTTTCGAAAAAGATCGAGTCGAAGGTAGCGGCATCTGTTGATGATAGCGTTCTAACTGACTTTCGGTATGTTTCAGCTGATGTCCTCAATGTTAGATATTCAGCATCTCGAAAAACGGAAACCGTCGGATACTTACATTTCGGTTATGCGGTGATTGTGATTGACCGCCAAAAAAGCTGGACTCTAGTTGAGTGGAGTGCCCCAGAATCTGAAATTCGAATTAGAGGTTGGGTATTCTCAAGGTACCTCGCCAAATTCAAGTAAGGCCCTAACAAAATGCTGCTGTCGGACAAATTTTCCGCTACGCTCCAAATTTGCCGCAGAGCACGGCGTTCTTGAGAGGTTGAATGATAGTATTAGAACGAAAAAGAAACGGTCTTCAAGCGTTAATCGTACCGATCGCAGTTGGTGGCTTCTTTTGGGCGCTTTTATCCAAACTTAATATGCCTCTAGCAGTGAGTGGATTTGTTGCTAGTACGGCTTTTCTAATACCACTAGTAATGGTGATAAATTCTATTCGCAAGCCTGCAGCGTGGATACAGGGAGATACTTTATGTATCCGTGGAGGATTTTCTTCTACCACAAGAATTCGTTTGTCCGATGTCGAAAGTATGCGTTACACAGCAGGATTAGAAGTAAATGGAAAGCGAGGTGGTATTGTCAGGGATGCTCTACATGTGAAACTTAAAGGCTTTGATGAATGGGAGATTCCTATTCCTGATTCAATTGATCACATGAAAGATGGGCGGCTATACAAATTCATAAACGAGAATTTTTATGAATTACCCTATCAAGAACAAGCCAATTAACAATGCGCCTTCGGCGCCGGACGCAGCAAGCTGCACCGGTTATTGAGGCGTTACATCATAAACCATTAGTTGATACATATATGCACATTATAATAAAAAATAGGATCAACGGAGTGGCTAAGAAAAGCCTTGCCGTTAATGTTATAAGAAAATCCTCAAATATATCTTTAGATTTTGGTGTATTCTTAATGGTCTTTTTGTTTTTCATTCACTTCTCCTTATATAAAGACTCCGGTAATATCTCTTGGATTGGGGCGTACTTTAACCTTATAGGT
>JARGOI010000109.1:0-2518 GCA_029212275.1 Thalassolituus sp. | reverse complement strand
AAGCTGCCTTACGCTGAAGCAAAGCCCAATGCGTTTGCAACTAAGATTCAGCCAAATCTGGAAAGATCATTAAATAATCCCCCTGTCCAAACCCATGATGGTGATAATTTCTTGGTCGGAGGATTTCCTATGGCTGATGTTGCAACTAAGGAAGTGGCTCTTTCGACAATTGACGCTTATGTAGAAGAAACTATTACCACTTACGCTAACGAATCATTAAGTTACTTCTTATCAATTGTGAGTATTCTTCTTGGATCGTACATTCAAGTGTTTAATTGATGTAACAAGTGCTTGCAAAGAGACGCTTCGCGCTCTTGAAGCAAGCGTTAGCAGTCTTTAAATATGAGCACTATCGCAAAAATATTCTTCCTCATAGAAACAATAGTTTGCGTCGGGCCAGCATTTCTTCTTCTGACGCTGTTACTGAGTAGGGAGCGTCCATCCCATTAGTCACTATAAGTGTGATAGTTTTCCTGCTCAGGCAGGGTCTTAGCGACACTCGGTGAGTAATTATGGTGGGCATTTGCAAAATAAGGCTGACCCCGCGCCCCTTTGCTGGCAATCTAGAGGCTAAAGATTTTGGAGAAAGCCATGCTACTGCCTGCTGAACGCGCCCTGAACAACCCAAACAAAACCCCCGATGCTGCGGTGATCTGGCTGCATGGCCTCGGTGCATCGGGTAACGACTTTGTGCCGATCGTGCCGCACTTGGGTTTGCCTAAGGATTTGAGCGTGCGCTTTGTTTTCCCGCACGCACCCGCACGTCCGGTGACTATCAACGGGGGGAGTGTCATGCCGGCTTGGTACGACATCTATGAGATGTCGCTGGACCGCAAGATCGATCTGGGGCAGATCGAGGAGTCCAGTGAGCAAGTGAAAGCTTGGGTAGAAAAGCTGGTGAGCGACGGTATAGCGCATGAGCGGATCATACTGGCGGGATTCTCTCAGGGCGGCGCGGTGGCTTACCACGCAGCTTTAACCAGCGATAAGCCGCTCGCGGGACTCATGACACTCTCGACCTATTTTGCTACAAGCGCGACGGTTCAGCCCTTGCAAGCTAGGTCAATGCCGATCCAGATCACACACGGCACGCGTGATCCAGTGGTGCCTTACCAGCTCGCGGGTTTGGCTGAGGAAAAACTGAAAAGTTTGGGTTATGAGCAGATTGAGACTCATAGCTACCCGAGTGAGCACACGGTGGCGCCGAAGCAGATCGGTGATTTGGGGGCGTTTATCGCGAGGTGTTTCGGCGTTCTTACTTAAGTTTTGCTTCAAGAGATTTAGTGAGAGGGCTGCTAGCCTAATCGAGACGGTCACTATAAGTGGCCTTAGGCTAAAAAAGACGAAGGAACCTTCATGAAAAAATTGATTTACATCTTTGCTCTATCACTCGCCTTTATTTTGTCGGGCTGCTCTGGAAAGCCAAGCGATGGCGAAATCGAAAAGCAGATAACCGGAAACTTACTAAGTGATGGCGGTGATGAGATATTCATAGTAGAAAACTTTAAAAAAACCAATGGGTTTGAAAAGGACTCAAAAACCTACATCGCTGATGTCAAATATGAGCTTGTTTTTAAGAAAGGGTTGCAAGAATTGGCTCAACTATTGGAAAAAGAATCACAGAGCTCCCCGTTTGGAGCAATGGGAGCGAGCCTAGGAATGATGGCGCTTCAAATGCAGTATGGAAACTTTAAAGCAGGGCATAGAGTTGAAAAAGAAGAAAAAGTTACTTTCATAAAAACTGAGAATGGTTGGCGTATCAATACAGAATAGCCTAACAATCACATCAAAGACGCCTGCAAAAAGCGTGGGTTCGGACGTCGCTACCGCTCGACCGTTTATGCAGAACGTGATGAATTTATGGGGAGTCTAACATGTCTGATATTCCTAATTTGCTAGCTAAGACAGGGAAGTGGCATGTAAATACTGCATGGCTAAGCCAGCGGGCAGGACACAAATGTGAATATTGTGGGTTGGATTTTTTCGCATCTGTTTCTAGCTACAAAAGTTTTCAGATAGATCACATTGTTCCTGTGTCTAAAGGTGGCGATCCTGATTCAAATGATAACAAAGCTGTTGCATGCAAAACATGTAATGTTGATTTGAAGTCGCGCTGGAATCCAAAGGATAGGTGTAATTCTGATGATCGCAATCAACTTATCGAAGCGGTTAGGTCCTACATTAAGGAGCGTGAATTATTTTATTTGGCCGAAATCCAAATAATGAAAAAGATTGTATTTGGGTAAAACTCATAACAAGTCGTTCAAGCCGACGGTTGATCTTCCCCCGCTTTAACTGACACCAATATCTAACAGATAAGGTGCCCAATGCCAAAATATACAAGATCGCTGGGATCAATGTCCGTGGTCATCTCAGTAGTCATCTCTTTGTTAGTGATGCTCTTTTTTACATCACTTTATTTTTAAAATGAGTACACTAACTGCACCTTAATCAAATTAAGACTTAACAGTGAAAACCCATACAACCAAAACATTGATGGCATGGTTATTCGGTCAAC
>JARGOI010000108.1:6531-7921 GCA_029212275.1 Thalassolituus sp. | reverse complement strand
ATATAGCGTTAACAATGAATCGTCACCTCTAACAATAATAACGACGATCATGAAACGGGTCAGACAATAAAAATAACATTGACCCACGCTACTAAGCACAATAAAAATAATAAAACTGCTTAATGATAGTTTGACTCAAATGGCATTCACCACCATAACAACAATAAAGGTGAATGCGGGTCAAAAGGTAGGGGAAAATAACAACAAGCCCATCGAGAAAGCCGCACCTGCGGCTTTTTGTTTATTTGATGCCTACGAACCGTTACACTCGCTAGTCTTTTCAGCAGAGAATTTCCTTACCAGTGACATTGATCAACCGCGTCAAACGCATGTTTCGCTCCTCACCCGAGGCATCATCTTCTATTCCTTTGCAGATCATTGATCGCGATCAGCACAATTTATCGCGCTCGAATATAAGTGAAGCAGCCTTAAAGGTACTTTATCGCCTGCATAAAGCAGACTACGAAGCTTATCTAGTGGGCGGTGGCGTGCGTGACAATCTTTTGGGGTTATCTCCCAAAGATTTCGATGTCAGTACCAATGCAACACCCGAACAAGTCAATCAACTGTTTCGTAATTCGCGCTTAATCGGACGTCGCTTTAAAATTGTGCATGTGGTTTATGGCCGAGAAATTATCGAAGTCGCTACCTTTCGTGCACCGCCAAGTGAAGACGTTTCCGACAAAGTAGGCGCCCAAGACGATCAGGGCATGATTTTGCGCGACAACGTTTTTGGCAGTAAAGACGAAGACGCAATGCGTCGCGATTTCACCATTAATGCCTTGTATTACAACATTGCCGATTTCAGCGTTCATGCTTACGCTGGTGCTTGGCAAGATTTAGCCGAACGCCGCTTGCGTATGATTGGCGACCCAGCAACACGTTACCGTGAAGATCCGGTGCGGATGATTCGCGCGGTGCGTTTTTCGGCCAAACTGGACTTCACTATTGAGCCCGACAGTGCCAAGCCGATTTACGAACTGGCCCCAGTACTAGGCCAAATTCCTGCGGCACGCTTGTTCGAGGAATGCTTAAAACTCTTTCTGCATGGCAAAGCCTTGCCTACCTTACGTCAATTGCGCGAGTACGGCTTATTTGCGCCGCTGTTTCCCATGACAGAAGCGCGCATGCAAGATAACGAGCGCACGGTGAAATTGGTTGAACAGACCATGGAAAACACTGACATACGCATTCAAGCAGGCAAATCGGTAACACCGTATTTCTTCCTCGCATCGTTACTGTGGCCTGAAGTGGTGCGCCTGCGTGATCAGTACGAAAGTGAAGGGATGTCTATTTACCCTGCCCTCCATAAAGCCTCCGATGTGGTACTGGCTAAACAAGTAAAATCGGTAGCCATTCCCAAACGCTTCTCTATTCCTATGCGTGAAAT
>JARGOI010000108.1:0-6431 GCA_029212275.1 Thalassolituus sp. | reverse complement strand
CGATGAATACGGCGTATCTTGGCCTAGGTGCCAATATTGATGATCCTCATCAACAGCTTATCACTGGTCTGTTGGCACTGCGTGACATGCCAGATATTCAACTGCTGGAATACTCTTCGTTTTACAGCTCGCGTCCACTTGGCCCACAAGATCAACCCGATTTTGTTAATGCGGTCGCCAAAATCAGCACCACGCTAAGCCCTCTGCAATTACTCGATGCCTTACAAACCCAAGAGCTGCACCAAGGACGCGAAAAACGCCGGCATTGGGGGGAACGCTGCATCGATTTTGATATTTTGCTGTTCAATGACCTTCTTCTTAATTCAGACCGCTTAACGCTGCCTCACAAAGAGCTGATACAGCGCAGTTTTGTAGTTACGCCTTTATTAGAACTTACACCCGACTTACGTTTACCCGACGGCCAATTATTGGCACAAGTACACCCGAAGTTCGACGGTGATTTACAGAAATCTCACCGACCTTTTGTTGACTTATAATCCATAAACCGCACCATACGCCTTATACATTGACCCTGACTTAGGGTGACATTGGAGAGACTCATGACCGCGATCAGTATTCGTACATTGCAAACCATGAAACAAGAGCAGCAACGCTTTAGCGTGCTGACAGCCTACGACGCCACGTTTGCACAATTAGCGGCAGACGCCGGTATCGAAGTGCTGCTAGTAGGCGATTCATTGGGCATGGTCGTACAAGGCCAATCATCCACCGTACCAGTCAGCCTCGAACATATGGTGTATCACACCGCCGCCGTTGCCTTAGGTAATGCGCGTGCTGCGCGTCCAGCATTGGTGATGACAGATTTGCCTTTTATGACCTACGGTGACGTTGCCACAGGTGTTGCCAGCGCTCGCGCCGTGATGCAAGCAGGCGCACATATGGTGAAAGTAGAAGGCGACGATTGGCTCGTGCCTTTAGTGGCGAGCTTGGCACAACAAGGGGTGCCGGTGTGTGCCCACTTGGGACTAACCCCCCAGTCGGTTAACAAGTTCGGTGGCTATCGTGTTCAGGGCCGTGATGATGCCAAAGCCGATGCGATGGTTGAGCATGCAAAAGCATTGGCCAACGCCGGTGCCGACATTATTTTATTAGAGTGCGTACCCAGTGCGCTGGCGGCACGCATCACTGAACACGTCAACGTTCCCGTTATTGGGATTGGTGCAGGTGGCCAAACCGATGCGCAAGTCTTGGTGTGTTACGACATGCTGGGCCTGAATACCGGCCATACACCGAAATTTGTGAAAAACTTCATGATTGATGGCCGCACAGTGCCAGAAGCTCTGAAAGCCTATGCCAATGAAGTTCGTGAAGGCGTTTTCCCTGCGCTAGAGCATGGATTCGCCTGATGATTACCCAACATACCGTCGAAGCACTGCGCGCCCGCGTCAATGAAGCGCGCACGCGTGGTTTAAAAATTGGCTTTGTGCCGACCATGGGCAACTTACACAAAGGTCATATCAGTCTTATTGATCGCGCTAAAGCCGAATGTGATTTCGTGGTGAGCAGTATTTTTGTTAACCCACTGCAATTTAACGATGCCAGCGATCTCGAACGCTACCCGCGCACACTGCCTGAGGATCAAGCCAAACTAGAGGCGGCATCGTGCGACCTACTGTTCGCGCCTAACGTTGCTGAAATGTACCCCAACGGCCGTGACGAGCACACCATTGTGCATGTCCCCAAGGTATCTGAAGGGTTGTGCGGCGGCAGTCGTCCAGGGCACTTTGACGGTGTATCGACGGTCGTGATGAAGCTGTTCAACCAAGTAAATGCCGATGTCGCTTACTTTGGTGAAAAAGATTTTCAGCAGGTCGCGGTGATTAAAAAAATGGTCGCTGACTTGTCGATGGCAATTAGCATAGTCACGGTGCCCACCGCACGCGCCGATGACGGACTTGCTCTGAGCTCGCGCAATGGCTATTTAACGCCAACAGAGCGAGCCATTGCACCCGGTCTATATCAAGCGTTACAAGGTATCGCTAAAGCACTACAAGATGGTATTTCTATGCCGAAATCCATTGCAAACGCTACACTTCAGCTCAATCAACAAGGCTTTCGTTGTGACTATCTTGAAGTGCGTCGCGCGTCCGACTTAGCGCCTGCAATAGCCGGTGACCAAGACGTAGTAGTTATAGGTGCTGCTTATTTGGGGAACGCACGATTAATTGACAATTTAATCACACGATTGAATCGTGTGATTGATTAAGGCATACTTGCGCGCCTCGTGAGTCATGGGCAATAAATGACCAGTTGAGGCGAATAAAGAACTATTCCGATATCCCTACTAATATGATCTTATGATCGCCTAGTAAGGCTCGAATTGTCCGAACAGAGAAAGAAGGGTTAAACATGCAATCCATCATGCTCAAAGCCAAGTTACACCAAGCTCGAGTGACACACTCGGTCTTAAACTATGAAGGCTCTTGCGCCATTGACGGCCAACTACTCGATCTCGCGGGCATGCGTGAATTCGAACAGATACAAATTTATAACATTGATAATGGCCAGCGCTTCACCACCTATATCATTCGTGGCGAAGACGGGACCGGCATTATTTCTGTAAACGGTGCGGCTGCGCATTTAGCCGGTGTGGGTGATCGCATCATCATTTGCGCTTACGGTAGCTACGACGAAGCCGAATTGGCTGAGTTCAAACCGAAGATGGTGTACATGAACGCAGATAATACTGTGAGCCACACCAGTTTTGATATTCCGGTGCAAGTTGCTTAAGCAAGAAATGCTCTTTTTGCCTAAACAAGCACAGACATTGTGACAAACTGAACATAAACGCCGCATTCATTGCGGCGTTTTTTTGCGCGCTCTCTGGCCACGCCGTATACTCATTTAGCAATTTTCAGCACTTATCACGGAAAGAGGCACAACCCCAATGGCTTATACAGGCAGCCTTACTCAAACGGCCCTATGGCAAGATTTGCAACACCATTTCCAAGCGACACGCGATACCCATATCCGCGAATGGTTTGCCGAAGATCCCAATCGTTTTCATAATTTTCACGTCGAAGCCGCAGGCATCACGCTCGATTATTCCAAAAACCGCGTCAACCAAGACACCATGAAACTGTTGTTTCAATTAGCGCGTGAACGCCAGCTTCCAGAAAAACTGTCCGCTATGTTTGCCGGGGACGCCATCAACCGCAGCGAAAATCGCCCCGCGCTGCACACTGCCCTGCGTAATTTCAGCGATCGTGAAATTTTGGTGGATGGCACTGACATCATGCCCGAGATTCGTGACACCGTGCATCGCATGGAAGAATTTTGCTGGAAGATTCGCCGTAATCAATGGCGTGGCTACACCAACCGTCCCTTTACCGATGTTGTATCCATTGGCATTGGTGGTTCATTTTTAGGGCCAAAACTGGCTTCCAGCGCACTGAAACCTTACTGGGATAGTCGTTTAAGTATCCACTATTTGGCCAACATTGATGGCTCGCACATTACCGAGATTCTTAAACGTCTCGATCCAGCGACCACCTTATTTATTATTCAATCCAAGTCGTTCAGTACCCAAGAAACTCTAAAAAACGCTAACGCTTGTCGAGAGTGGTTTTTAGATAATGGCGGTACCGAAAATGAATTGTGTAAACACTTTACCGCCGTCTCTTCGAACATAGAAAAAGCCACTGCGTTTGGCATTTCAGAAGAAAATATTTTCCCGATGTGGGACTGGGTGGGCGGACGCTACTCATTGTGGTCGGCCATTGGTTTGCCTTTGGCCTTGGCCATCGGCATTGATAATTTTCGCGAGCTACTGCGTGGCGCTTTCGAAATGGATGAACACTGTCGTACCGCCCCACTCGAAGAGAACATGCCAGTGACCATGGCATTGTTAGGGCTCTGGTACGTCAATTTTTACGGCGTAAACTCCCACGCTATCTTGCCTTACGATCACTATCTACGTTCGCTGCCTGCTTACTTGCAGCAATTGGACATGGAAAGTAACGGTAAGCGCGTGAGCATTGACGGTAATGTGTTGGATTACAACACTGGCCCGATTATTTGGGGTGGTGTAGGCACCAACGGACAACACGCTTTCCACCAGCTGTTGCACCAAGGCACGCACTTCTCACCGTGCGACTTTATTATGCCGATGACTAGCCACAACCCGATCGACAATTTCCACGCTATGTTGGTCTCTAACTGTCTCTCGCAAAGCCAAGCGTTACTGCAAGGCAAAAGTGAAGAGCAAGCGATTGCCGAATTAATGGAATCGGGCATGAGTAAAGCCGAAGCCATCGTTTTGGCGCCGCAAAAAATCATTCCGGGCAATCGGCCATCGAACACACTTTACTTCCCCAAAGCGACTCCCAAATCAATTGGGGCATTGATTGCTTTGTACGAACACAAAGTGGCGGCTCAGGGTATGTTATGGGGCATCAACTCCTTTGATCAGTGGGGCGTTGAGCTGGGCAAACAATTGGGTGACAAAGTGTTAAAAGCAATAGAAAGCCCAGAGCCATCTGAAGGCTTTGATGGGTCGACCAATGGTCTGATTCAGGCCTTCCATAGGATGCAAGGCATGCTATAACGCGAGTTTGGCGGTTAACAAACGCCAAACATTGGGTTAAAGCTGTTTTCACTTCGTTTAGCAGGTAAAATATCGGCTTAATTTTTAAGTCGGTATTTTCATGACTGCATATTCATCTTCATTTCATGCCGTTGAGTGGCGCGATCATGCGCTGCATTTACTCGATCAACGCGCACTGCCACACACTCATCAGGTACTCAGCTACACCAGCGCGGTAGACGTTGCTGACGCAATCAAAGACATGGTGGTGCGTGGGGCACCCGCGATTGGTATCGCCGCGGCTTATGGATATGCCCTCGATGCACTGGCTGGGAAAGATTTAGCCTCTGCGTTTCAGGTGCTGGCTGCCTCTCGCCCGACGGCTATTAATTTATTTTGGGCCTTGGAGCGGATGTCTGCGCTAGAAACCGAAGATCCACATACCTTGGTGGCCGAAGCCAAAAAGATTCATCAAGAAGATATTGCCGCTAACCTTGCCATGGGGCAATTTGGCGCGTCCTTACTGGGCGATAACGCGCGTATTTATACTCACTGCAACACCGGCGCATTAGCGACTGGCGGACATGGCACGGCACTGGGCATCATTCGCTCGGCCATGGCCGACGGCAAAATAGCGCAAGTGTACGCGGGCGAGACACGCCCCTGGTTACAAGGTGCGCGCTTAACCGCGTGGGAACTGATGCAAGACAATATTCCAGTGAAGCTGGTGTGTGACGGCGCGGCGGCGCAACTGTTTCGCCAAGGCGAAGTGGATTGGGTCATTGTGGGGGCTGACCGCATCACCGCCAATGGCGATGTGGCCAACAAAATTGGCACTTACAGTTTGGCCGTACTAGCCAAATATCATGGCATGAAGTTTATGGTGGCGGCCCCCACATCAACGTTCGACCTGACGCTGCACAGCGGCAACGAGATACCGATCGAGCAACGTCCCGCGCAAGAAGTAACCTCGCTCAACGGTCAACCTATTGCGCCAGAAGGATGCGACGCCATCAACCCTGCTTTTGACGTGACCCCGGCGGATTTGATTGATGCCATCGTCACCGAAAAGGGCATCGTACGACAGCCAAATACCCGCGCAATCGCAGAAATGATGGCACGCTTATGACAGTGAGTTTTAATCCACTCGAGTTTCAGCAAGCCGCTATAGACCTTTGTCGTTATGGCAAAATCCTGTACGACAAAAATTGGTCTCCGGCGACCAGCTCAAATTATTCTGTGCGCCTAAGTGCCGACGCCTGTGCCCTAACCAGCTCGGGCAAACATAAAGGCGAACTGACCGAGCAGGACATTTTAGTCGTCGACATGAATGGTCAGCCACTCTCGCCTGGCAAGCCATCGGCTGAAACCCTACTGCATACGCAGCTGTATCGACGTGACGCCAACATCGGGGCGGTGTTGCATACGCACTCCCCTACTGTGGTATTGCTGTCTCAAATTTGGGCCGAAGATCAACTGAGTGTCAGCGGCTGGGAGTTACAAAAAGCCTTTGCCGGCGAAACTACCCACGAAGACACCATTACCTTTCCTATTTTTGCTAACGATCAAGACATCACACGCTTGGCTAGCGCTGTAGAAACAGCCATGCAACACCAAGGTCAGGGGCATGCCTACCTGATTCGCGGTCACGGCGTTTACACTTGGGGTAAAGACCTGAAAGAATGCTTTAAACATTTAGAAGCCATCGAACATTTACTCGGTTATCAACTCGAACTACTTAAACTACGCCAACACTCACTTTAACGAGCCACCTACTTATGAGCGTATTACGGATTTACACCGATCAAGACGTCACCAATTTGCTGTTTACCACCACCAGCAAAGAACGTATTGCACAAAAACTCGCCGACGTTGGTGTGCGTTA
>JARGOI010000107.1:5754-8002 GCA_029212275.1 Thalassolituus sp. | reverse complement strand
GCATTCTTTTATGGATGGCACCTTGGCGCTTAAATCCCGTTCCCAGTAAATTAAACCGCGGAGCGCGACTGCGCTTGGCACTTGAGTCACTCGGCCCCATTTTTATTAAATTTGGTCAGATATTATCAACCCGTCCCGATTTAATTCCCGACGACATCATCCGCGAACTGCGTCAACTGCAAGACAATGTGCCTCCGTTCCCTTCTGAACAAGCAATTCGCTTAATAGAAAGTCAATTGGGCCAGTCGGTTGATGAATTATTTGCCGAGTTTTCACGCGAGCCCTTAGCGTCGGCCTCGATTGCGCAGGTACATACGGCGCGTTTATTTCCAATCATAAAAGGGGATACCATAAGTGACGCAGGCCGCGAAGTTGTTGTGAAAGTCGTCCGTCCCGGTATTGAAGACACCATTGAACGCGATTTACGCTTGCTGGAATTTATGGCGCTCATGCTGGTGAAATACTCAGCAGAAGGGCGTCGTTTAAAACCGTTAGAAGTTGTCGAAGATTATCGTCACACTATTTTTGGCGAACTCAACTTACAAATTGAAGCATCCAACGCCACCCAATTACGTCGCAACTTCCAAGACTCGGAATCAATTTATATCCCTGAGGTCATTTGGGAGTTTACACGTAGTAAGGTGATGGTGAGTGAGCGTATTTATGGCATTCCGATTGCCAATATTGACGAACTGTATGCACAAAACACCAATATGAAAATGCTCGCAGAACGCGGTGTTGAAATCTTTTTCACCCAAGTGTTTCGCGACAGTTTTTTTCATGCTGACATGCACCCTGGTAATATTTTTGTCTCGCGTGAGCACCCAGATAGGCCCAAATATATTGCCATCGACTGTGGCATCGTCGGCAGCCTAACCCAAGAAGACTTGCATTATTTAGCAATGAACTTGATGGCTTTTTTTAATCAAGATTATCAACAAGTTGCGCAACTACACGTGGATTCTGGCTGGGTGCCACCGAGCACTAAAACCCATGAGTTAGCAGCGGCAATTCGCAGTGTCTGCGAACCTATTTTTGAAAAACCGCTGTCCGAAATTTCTTTTGGTCAGGTTTTAATTCAATTATTCAGTACTGCGCGCCGCTTTAATATGGAAGTTCAGCCGCAGTTAGTTTTACTGCAAAAAACGTTATTAAATGTCGAAGGTCTTGGTCGGCAACTGTACCCAGATTTGGATTTATGGACCACTGCAAAACCTTATTTAGAACGGTGGATGCGCGAACGTTTTGGCCCCAAAGCGGCGTGGCGTGAATTTAAACGTCAACTGCCAAGTTGGATTGAGAAAGGTCCACAAATGCCAGGTCTAGTTCATGGTGCCCTAACGCGTCTGAATCATATGGATGAGAATCAAATGGCCATGCAGATGCAATTGCTAAGTCTGCAAAAATCATTGGATGCACAGCGCTATCAGCGCCGTCATCAGATGTTGGGTACCCTCGGATTTTTAGCCGGTGGGGCAATATGGTGGCATGCGGGTATTCTTGGTATATCTGAACTGGCAGGCGTTGGGCTTGCTGCTACGGGACTAATTTGGTTGATCATCAAAGGCTAAACCTATGAATAATTTAGACTGGTTAGACGCGGTGAAATGGGATGAAAAAGGCTTAGTACCCGCCATCGCCCAAGATTATCGCAGTGGTCGTATTCTGATGATGGCGTGGATGAATAAAGAGTCTTTGCAGTTAACCGCACATGAGAATCGTGCCATTTATTACTCACGTTCACGCCAACAGTTGTGGCGCAAAGGTGAATCATCAGGCCATATACAAAAACTCCACGAGCTACGCTTGGATTGTGATAATGATGTGATTGTGTTGCAAGTTGAGCAAATCGGCGGAATAGCCTGCCATACCGGTCGAGAAAGTTGCTTTTATAAGGTATACAATGACGGTCAATGGGTAGAAACAGATCCCGTGTTAAAAGATCCGAGTACCATTTACTGAATGATCTAAGAATATTTGCATGCAGTAACTCAGCAACAATGAAATTGTGCATGCTTTACCCTGATCGACTACTTTGTACCTTACGAATTTTTGATCACTTAAAATATTTTGACCAGCGATAGGCAAACAAATATGAACGATATCTTAGAACAACTGGGCGACATTTTAGATGAACGCAAAAATGCCTCGCCCGATTCGTCGTACGTTGCCAGCTTGTATCACAAAGGGTTGAACAAAATTTTAGAAAAAGTGGGCGAAGAAACAACCGAAGCAATTATTGCGGCAA
>JARGOI010000107.1:0-5654 GCA_029212275.1 Thalassolituus sp. | reverse complement strand
AACAAAATTTTAGAAAAAGTGGGCGAAGAAACAACCGAAGCAATTATTGCGGCAAAAGATGCGGAGCATTCGGGCAACAATCAAGATGTTATTTATGAGGTTGCCGATGTTTGGTTTCATAGCTTGGTGGCATTGGCAGCGTTAGGCGAACGGCCCGAAGCCATTTTAAATGAATTGGCAAGACGTTTTGACTTATCCGGCTTAGAAGAAAAAGCCATGCGTAATAAGCATTAATTAGCATCTGACCCGTTGCTGAGCAATGCACGGTCCCTATATCAACTCAGTACAACACTATTAATATTCTTTATTTGATGGGAGAAAATTATGTTTGCAGGAATTAGCATGTGGCAACTACTGATCGTTCTGGCCATTGTCATTATGATTTTTGGCACCAAAAAATTACGTTCAATGGGAGGTGATTTGGGCGATGCTGTGAAAGGTTTTAAAAATGCCATGAATGATGCACCTTCTGAAGATGAACAAAAAAGTCTTGCGAAAGAAAAAAAAGAAGACTTGGCGCAACCTGATGCGCAGTTTAAAGAAACAAAGGATCAGGATAAGTCCTAATGTTTGATATTGGCTTTATGGAGTTACTGGTTATCGGTGTTCTAGGACTGCTTGTCTTAGGTCCCGAACGACTGCCAAAAGCCGCTCGAACATTGGGATTAATTATCGGCAAAGCGCGCCGTTCGATTGCAAATTTCCAAGAAGATCTTGAGCGTCATGCACGAATCGAAGAATTGAAAGAAAAACTGAATGATCCAATGGCAACTTTTTTGGACGAAGATAGCTCTTTTCCAAAGCCATCGATTAAAAAAGAACCAGACATTAAAGAAGAACCAGACATTAAAGAAGTCGCGCCAGATCGAACTGAGAAACAGTTAAAAGAAGACGCCGCTAACAATCGGGATGAACGTGTTAACACTGATTCCAACCATCCTTCAGCCGATAAACCCTTATGACCGCACCAGAACAATCACTTATTAGTCATCTTGTTGAGCTACGTAATCGTTTATTGCGCGCAGTTGCCGTCGTGTTAATCATTTTCTTAGGATTATTTTACTTCGCCAATGATTTGTATTTGATTTTAGTCAAACCATTATCGGTGTTATTACCAAGCGATGGTCAAATGATCGCTACCGGTGTTGCAGCGCCTTTTTTAGTCCCGTTCAAACTTACCTTTGTGTTGTCGGTGTTGCTTGCAGTGCCCGTTATTCTCCATCAAATCTGGGCGTTTATTTCCCCGGGCTTGTATCAAAATGAAAAACGCTTCGCGATTCCATTGTTATTATCCAGCATCGTTTTGTTTTATAGCGGCATTGCCTTTGCCTACTTTGTAGTTTTACCACTTGTGTTTGGTTTTTTTAGCGCTGCGGGGCCCGAAGGTATTTCTTTTATGCCTGATATCGGCAACATTTTGGATTTTATTTTAAAAATCTTTTTTGCCTTTGGCATCGCTTTTGAAATACCTATTGCGACTTTTTTAATGGTACTCAGTGGCATCACTACCGTAGAATCCCTATCGAGCAAACGTCCTTATATATTTTTAGGATGCTTTGTGGTCGGCATGTTGGTCACCCCGCCCGATGTTATTTCACAAACCGTACTTGCCGTTCCTATGTGGCTATTGTTTGAAGTTGGCGTATTGGCGTCGCGCTTGATTCGTAAATCTCCGGAAGCGGTCAGTAATTTATAATCATTACATTCCCATCTGATTTTATTTGCTGTCTATTTGATTAACTAAAACTCACTCAGCCATTGCTTGAATGTCGACCACATACTTGGTGATTCAGTAGCTGAAGTAATCGTATTTTTATCATCGATATTTACCTTAGAGCGATTTGTTAACTGCATTGATGACGACGAAAATACGGTTTCTAATTCGTGCGTAAGTCTTGCAGCAGCCACTAATAAACGCGCCCGCATCCAATCTGACTGCATGGCTAATGCCTGCTTAGAATAAGAGTGACTGTGCTGTAATTGCTGATAAATAGAGCGTGTTTTTTGCAGGGATTCGGTCCCCCATATGAATACGTCCTGCTCGAACAATAAGACAGGTTGAGAGTATTCATTGTGATAAACACTGACTGAATCCATCTTAAACTGTTGTCGATCTTGCTCGCTTAATGTTTTTACATTGAACATGCCGTCCCAGAGGCGGTGAAGATTGGTGGATTGTTTATTAGCAGTGACTTTGGTTTTATTGCCACCACGATCGTCCGCATAACTGACATGCAGTGGCTGATGAAGGTCGACCAATAGATGGCTTAAAAATAATAGCGCTTGCCAGTCTTGCTCTGGTTGATTTTGCAGACGAACTCGCATCGTTAAGATGGACTCGGTAACGCAGCCACGAGAAGCGCAATGTTTTGGCAGCACTTCTTTGGCCGAACGCGGCACATTGATGTAATGCCAAGCAGAGGTATGTTTAAATTCATCTTGACGACGAATATCGTCGGCCCATGCGCATGCTTGCGGAAAGGTTTGTTGCAACTCACTTTTTTCAAATAAAGCATCGAGGCGCTGGCGCGCCTCTGCTGTCAATTGCTGGTAAGCCATTTCACACACCAGTTCATGCGTTACTTTACTAAAGGCCCAGGTTTGCTGACTTACTACTAAGCCAAAAAATAGACTTATGAACACAACAAATATTGTTCGCAGTCGTTGAAAAAACACCGTCATATTAACGTTCTCCAGCAGGCATCATGGCGCACTGGGTTAACAACGCCTGCCATTGTTCAACATGATATTGATGCGCTTGTTGCAAAGCGTCACGTTCGCGCTGTATTTGTGTTAACCATTGGAAGTAATCATCTACTGGTTGTGCCATCGCACCGGCTCTCTCTAACAAGGGCATTAAGCGGTCAGCAAAGCGCTCGCTTTTACTGAGATAGGGCTGCACCACACCCGCATAGTATTTATAAAACACATTTTGAACAATCTCTGCCTGAGGGGTTTTACGCTGGGCAGGACACAGGGGGCGAGACCCTAGACGTAGATTAATTAAGTCCCCTGCTTGCTGACTCAATTGCGTCAAAAGTTGCTGCGACAAACGCCAACGACCGATAGCTTCGCTGGCGAGTAATTGTTGTAAGTGCTGCTCCATTTGCCCACTGTCGTATTGATAATGCTTTGCACTCCATGCTTCGCCCTGATTAATGGCGTAAGACAACGAAGTAATTGCAGCCTCGGTGGCTTGTGCTGGCGTAGTGTCATCCAAATCCCTATTAGTATCGGGCAAAACCAACGCGAGGGGCTCACCGGTCAGGTCATTGAAGGCGCTCCATTCTAATCCGGCAAACCAAGCATTCCACCAATACGCCATGCGTGCCTCAGACTTAATACGCATCATGCTGATAACACGCTGTGACAGTTCTGGATTTTCTTTAACCAACCTTGCTTCACACTCAGGCGCGCTGAGTAATAAATCACGTTGCAAATGCATCGTTTGGCTGGTTGCCGCCATGCGTCCCAACGAGCTGTTTTGTTGCCCGATAACACGCCCTAACTCACAATTGGATAGACGCAGAAACTCCAATATATCTAACGATTGCTGCGGGGTTTCCAATAACAAGGTGCGTCGCGAAGGGGTGGAGAGCAGCGCTGCATTGACATGCACACCATGCTTTTGATTTTGATACTTAGCGATATCACTTACTGAGACATCTAATGCTCGGGTAAGGCGAGCAAGATAATCATTCAGGGTGTCGCTTGGTGCAGGGCTGCAGGCGCTAAGTAAGCATACTGAGATCAACAGCGCAGAGATCAAAAGTGTAGAGATCAGTCGGGTCGATATAGACAAAGCCGGTGGAGACAAGTTTGAAATAAAACGCACTCCTCTCATGACGGTATCGCTTCTTTCAACACACTCAAGGTGATCATCTCTATCTCGCTTAGACCATCAAACTGACCAATCATTGTTCGTGGTACTTCGTATGGTACTTTGCGCTGCTCAATTGCTTTAATAATCGCTGGATGAATGTAGTTTTTACGAGCCACGGCTGCGGTATTCCCCAACTTAGCGGCGACATAATCGACAACAGAACGCTCGTTTATATCTTCTTTTTTCATCTCCTCGTCGTGCTGATGAGATAATACGAACTCAATGGCAGCCACGGTTCCACCCCAAGTACGAAAATCTTTCGCCGTAAATTGATCTTTACTCAGCTCACTCAAATACTCATTCACGTCACTGGAACTCAAAGCACACTCGCATCCAGTTTCATCTAAATACTGCAGCAAATGTTGGCCGGGTAATTCATGACATTTTTTAATTTTTCGCGCCATACGAGCATCACTAATCTTAATACAACGCTCGACACCAGACTTACCTAAAAACTCTAATGTCAAACTTTTGGTATTCACATTGATGTGTCGGCGAGTCAGTGTCGTCAACCCGTAGCTTCCATTATTTTGTGTATATCGACGGTTGCCCACTCGAATCAGTCCATCGTCTAAAAAACGAACCGCTACAGCCGCCAAGCAACGATAGTTAAGCGTCCTTTGAGAAAAATCTGTCTCGACCAATCTGCGAATAGTTGGCAAAGTTTCTGCGAAAGGTATCATGCGAGCAAAGTTTTTTTGCTGACGTAAAGCACACCAGTCGGGATGATATAAATATTGCTTGCGACCTTTTTTATCGTAACCGGTTGCCAATAAGTGACCGTCTAAATCTGGAGAAATCCAAACGTCACGCCATGCAGGAGGAATGGGCAGTTTCGCAATATTGTCTCGTAATTCTCCCGTAATTAGTTGGCCTTTGTGAGTCAAAAACTTAAACCCACGTCCACATGCTTTGCGGGTATGGCCTAAGTTGTCGGAGGAGATATACGTTAGACCGACTATTTTTGCTTGCTCCGCCTTGCTCAGATTCACCTTGTGTGTGGATTTTGAAATTGACTGATTCATTTCTCTGACGTCTATTTAAGTACTTATCTGATGAAATATTCAGCTAAGGGTTCCTGATCTATACTGTCTCAGCGCGACAATGGTTGTGTAAATGGTCAACTAATAGGTGGCTTCGGTTGTTTACCGCGCGCCCTTCCTTTAAAATCCGCAGCTCTGATGAGCGAGAGCGTAACTATGAATATAGTGGTTTACCCAGGTACATTTGACCCGATCACTAACGGTCATACCGATTTGATAGAACGCTCTGCGCGCTTGTTCGACCACATTATTGTCGCCATCGCGGCTAGTCCTAAAAAACGTCCGCTGATGGATTTAGATACCCGTGTCGAGCTTGCACGAGATGTTTTAGGTCATCTAGATAATATTGAAGTGGTGGGTTTCAGCAACTTGTTGGCAGACTTTGTGCGAGAAAAGAATGCGAATATCATTCTCCGAGGACTTCGTGCGGTCTCCGACTTCGAATACGAATTCCAGCTGGCCAATATGAATCGTGTATTGGCTCCGACCGTTGAAAGCTTATTTTTAACTCCTGCGGAACAATATTCTTATATTTCTTCAACCATTGTGCGCGAAGTTTCGTCGTTGGGCGGTGACATCAGTACGCTGGTGCATCCAAAAGTCGCAGCAGCACTAAAAAAAGCGCACGCCAGCGCCTAATCTTTTTTGTGGAGAATGTTTCATGGCTTTGATAATTACTGACGAATGCATCAACTGTGATGTTTGCGAGCCAGAGTGCCCGAACGAAG
>JARGOI010000106.1 GCA_029212275.1 Thalassolituus sp. | reverse complement strand
CCGAAACGCTGACCACCGAACTGTGCTTTACCACCCAGCGGCTGCTGAGTAACCAAGCTGTATGAACCGGTAGAACGAGCGTGCATTTTGTCGTCAACCAAGTGGTTAAGTTTCAACATGTACATGTAACCTACGGTTACTTCACGGTCGAAGGCTTCACCGGTACGGCCATCAAATAAGGTCATTTGACCTGACTCAGGCTGATCGGCAAGACGCAACATGCGCTTAATTTCACTTTCTTTCGCACCATCAAATGCTGGCGTAGCCATTGGCACACCACCACGCAAGTTGTTGGCTAACTCAAGAATGTCAGCATCAGAGAAGCTGTCTAAATCTTCAATTCGACCATCGCCACCGTTGTAGATCTCGTCCAGCAAAGCACGCAACTTGGCGATTTCTTGCTGTTCTTTGATCATACGCTCGATCTTTTCACCCAAACCTTTAGCCGCTAAGCCAAGGTGGATTTCCATGATCTGACCAACGTTCATACGCGACGGTACACCCAGTGGGTTCAGTACGATATCAACAGGGGTACCGTTGGCATCGTAAGGCATATCTTCGATCGGTTTGATCGCCGAAATAACCCCTTTGTTACCGTGACGACCAGCCATTTTATCACCAGGCTGGATCTTCCGTTTGATTGCAAGGTACACCTTAACAATCTTCAGAACGCCAGGTGCTAAGTCATCGCCGGTTTGCAGTTTGCGTTTCTTATCTTCGAATTTCTCATCCAAAGCTTTCGCACGGTCTGCAACGTACTGTTCAGCTTTCTCAACCATTTCGGCTAAGGCTGCATCTTTAGGTACGATCTTAAACCACTGCTCGAGTTCTAAAGAAGCTAGATAATCGGCGTCAATTTTGGCGCCTTTCTTCAAGCCTGGTGCAGCGTTCACTTCTTGGCCTAACAAGGCACGATTTAAACGCTCAAAGGTAGCACCACGAACAATACGCATTTCTTCGTTAAGGTCTTTACGAACCTCGTCGAGCTGCATTTTTTCGATGTCTTTAGCACGTTGATCTTTATCAACGCCATCACGAGTAAACACTTGCACGTCAATAACGGTACCGTACGTACCTGTTTTAACGCGCAATGATGTGTCTTTAACATCCGACGCTTTTTCACCAAAGATGGCACGTAGCAGTTTCTCTTCTGGAGTAAGCTGTGTTTCGCCTTTTGGCGTCACTTTACCGACCAGAATGTCACCCGGCTTCACTTCGGCACCGATATAAACAATGCCTGACTCGTCCAATTTGCCCAGCGCGGCTTCACCGACGTTAGGAATATCGGAACTGATTTCTTCTGCGCCCAGCTTAGTATCACGCGCCACACAGGTCAGTTCCTGAATGTGGATCGTGGTTAAGCGGTCTTCCTGAGCAACGCGCTCAGACAACAAAATCGAGTCTTCGAAGTTAAAACCATTCCAAGGCATGAAAGCGATACGGAAGTTTTGGCCCAAGGCCAATTCACCCAAATCTACCGACGGACCGTCGGCCATGATGTCACCGCGTGCAATGGTATCGCCTGCTTTAACCAACGGACGCTGGTTAATACAGGTATTTTGGTTAGAACGGGTGTACTTGGTTAAGTTGTAAATGTCGACACCGGCTTCACCAGCCACGGTTTCATCATCATGAACTTTCACAACCACACGAGATGCATCAACAGAATCGATCACACCGCCGCGTCGCGCCACCACACACACACCCGAATCCGATGCCACAGAACGTTCGATACCGGTACCCACTAATGGCTTTTGCGAGCGCAAAGTAGGAACGGCTTGACGCTGCATGTTCGAACCCATCAAGGCTCGGTTAGCATCATCGTGTTCTAGGAACGGAATCAACGACGCCGCAATCGAAACAACCTGCTGTGGCGATACGTCCATCAGCGTTACGTTGATCGGATCCATCACGGTAAATTCGTTTTGATGACGAACCGAGATCAGGTCACCTTGCAGGCGGCCATTTTCATCCGTAGGCACAGACGCCTGTGCAATAACATAATCAGCTTCTTCAATCGCAGACACGTAGATGATTTCGTCAGACACAGTACCGTCGAACACTTTGCGATAAGGTGTTTCTAAGAAACCATACTCGTTGGTGCGAGCATAAGAAGACAACGAGTTGATCAAACCGATGTTTGGACCTTCTGGCGTCTCAATCGGACAAACACGTCCGTAGTGAGTCGCGTGTACGTCACGAACTTCGAAACCAGCACGTTCACGAGTCAAACCACCTGGCCCTAATGCAGAAATACGACGCTTGTGCGTAACTTCTGAAAGCGGGTTGTTCTGATCCATAAACTGAGATAACTGAGAAGAACCAAAGAATTCTTTCACAGCAGCAGCAACTGGCTTGGCGTTGATCAAATCTTGTGGCATCAAGCCTTCAGATTCAGCCATCGACAGACGCTCACGGACGGCACGTTCAACACGAACAAGACCGACGCGGAATTGGTTTTCAGCCATCTCGCCAACCGAACGGATACGACGGTTACCCAAGTGGTCGATATCATCAACGATGCCTAGACCGTTACGAATACCAATTAAGGTTTTTACTACGGCAATGATGTCGTCTTTGCCCAACGTACCAGAACCAGTGATTTCATCACGGCCAATACGACGGTTAAACTTCATACGACCAACGGCAGATAAGTCATAACGTTCGTCAGAGAAGAATAAGTTCTCAAACAACGACTCTGCGCTTTCTTTTGTTGGTGGCTCGCCAGGGCGCATCATGCGGTAGATTTCAACCAAGGCTTCCAAACGGTTGCTGGTTGGATCAATGCGCAATGTGTCAGACAAGAACGGACCGCAATCCAACTCATTAGTGTAAATCGTTTCAAACGATTTCACTTTTGATTCGGCAAAGGCAGCCAACGTTTCAGCAGTGATCTCGTCGTTGGCGGATGCCAAAACTTCACCAGTTTTGCTGTCAACGATGTCTTTAGCCACGGCCTTACCTAGAAGGTAATCTACTGGCACAGGCAATTCTTTGACATCTGACTTTTCCAACTGACGAATGTGACGTGCTGTAATGCGACGAGTCGCTTCTACAATCACGTTGCCGTCGTTATCTTTGATGTCAAATGCTGCAGTTTCACCACGTAGACGTGATGGAATCAGTTTCAGCATTGCGCCTTCTTTGGTGAAACGCCATTCGTCGTTATCAAAGAAGGTTGCCAAAATTTCTTCGGTGCTAAAGTCAAGAGCACGCAAAAGAATGGTGGCTGGTAATTTACGACGACGGTCAATACGAACAAAGACCATGTCTTTAGGATCGAACTCGAAGTCCAACCAAGAACCACGGTAAGGAATGACACGTGCGTTATATAGCAGCTTTCCAGACGAGTGAGTCTTGCCTTTATCGTGATCGAAGAAAACACCAGGGGAGCGGTGTAACTGAGACACGATAACACGCTCAGTACCATTAATAATAAAGGTACCGTTATCAGTCATCAGGGGCATTTCGCCCATGTACACTTCTTGCTCTTTAATGTCTTTAATGGCTTTGGTGGACGATTCTTTATCATAAATGATCAAACGTACTTTGACGCGCAACGGCGCAGCAAAGGTCACACCACGGAGCATACATTCCTTTTCATCAAAGGTTGGCGTACCTAAACGGTAGCTCACATACTCCAACGCTGCGTTCCCAGAATAACTTACGATTGGGAATACAGATTTAAAAGCGGCATGAAGGCCGACATCATTGCGTTCATCCGCAACGGCACCTTCTTGCAAAAACTTGCGATAAGAGTCTAGTTGGATTGCCAGTAAGTACGGCACATCCATGACACTCGGTAATTTACCGAAATCCTTACGGATACGTTTTTTCTCAGTATATGAGTAAGCCATCAGTTATCCCCGGACTGTTTCCTCGGATTGGGCAGTGTTACCCAGGCTCAAGGACTTGCCTTGCATTATTTAGCTGGTTTTTTAATCGAATTATGGCTCGATAAAAGGCCAGTTTTGCTCACGAATTCCATAACGTGAAAAAGGCTGACGAGTAAACCCGTCAGCCACACACTGTATTTACGCGAAATACAGTGGTTTGCAGTGCTCAACTAAGTAGCAATTACTTAATTTCAACCACAGCGCCTGCAGCTTCAAGAGTTGCTTTCGCTGCATCTGCGTCTTCTTTCGATACGCCTTCTTTAATTGCAGAAGGAGCATTATCAACTAAGCCTTTCGCTTCTTTTAAGCCAAGACCAGTGATTTCGCGAACGGCTTTAATAACGTTCACTTTCTTATCGCCAACTGCAGACAACATTACGTCGAATTCAGTTTGAACTTCAGCAGCGCCTGCATCAGCAGCAGCAGCTGGACCAGCAGCAACTGCAGCAGCAGATACGCCGAACTTTTCTTCCATAGCGCTAACCAACTCAACGATGTCCATTACAGACATGTCAGCGATTGCGTTCATGATATCTTCTTTAGTCAATGACATGAGATGTTTCCTAAATTTAATAGAGCATCAAGTGCCTAAGCACGGCTCATAAATCGTTACGAAGTAGCGTAAATTACGCCGCTTCCTGTTCTTTTTGATCGCGAATAGCGGCAATGGTACGAACCAATTTGCCAGCAGCGGCTTCTTTCATGACCATCATCAGTTTCGCGATTCCTTCGTCGTACGTTGGCAATGTCGCCAGCATATCGATAGAAACTACAGAACCGTCAAATGCACCACCTTTCAGCTCAAACTTATCGTTTTTCTTGGCGAAATCTTTAAAGATACGGGCAGCCGCACCTGGATGTTCGCTAGAGAAGGCAATTAAGCTTGGACCGACGAGAACGTCAGTAAGACATTCGTATTGGGTACCTGCTACTGCACGACGTGCTAGGGTGTTACGGACAACTTTCATCCAAACACCGGCTTCACGCGCCTGCTTACGTAGAGAGGTCATGTCGCCTACTGTTACGCCACGGGAATCCGCAACAACAGCAGACAGAGCACCTTTAGCTGCATCCTCGACTTCGGCGACAATCGCCATCTTATCTTCGAGTCTTAACGCCACGGTTAACTCCTAACAAGTTAAATTAAGCTCAAATGAGCTATATTTGGTGTGACAATTCAGAATTCTGAACGGGGCCACACACTATCTACGCAGGAAATATTAAGTATCAGTGCCTAAGCAACTTCCACTCCTGCGGTCTTTGACAGCTGCTGCCAAGAAAAAACGTAACCGTTTAATCTCAACAACAACCCCAAAGAAGGTTTGTTAATCAATCAGGCGATTAAATATCAAGCGCTGAGTGATCAACCGTCAGGCCAGGACCCATGGTTGTGCTGATAGTAACTTTCTTAAGAAAGACACCTTTAGCAGAACTTGGTTTGGCTTTTTTCAGGTCAACAAGCAATGCGGTCAAGTTTTCTTTCAGTGCTTCTGCAGTGAAATCAACCTTACCAATTGCCGTGTGAATGATACCGTTCTTGTCGTTGCGGTAACGAACCTGGCCTGCTTTTGCATTCTTAACAGCGGTAGCAACGTCTGGCGTTACAGTACCGACTTTCGGGTTTGGCATTAGACCGCGTGGACCTAATACTTGACCCAACATACCAACAACGCGCATTGCATCTGGAGACGCAATAACCACGTCAAATGCAAGGTCGCCGCCTTTCATTTTTTCAGCAAGATCCTCCATACCTACTTCATCAGCACCGGCTTCTCTTGCAAGATCAGCGTTCGCACCTTGAGTAAATACAGCAACACGCATGGTCTTACCGGTACCATTTGGTAATACGGTAGAGCTACGTACGTTTTGATCCGATTTACGTGCATCGATGCCTAGGTTAACCGCAACATCGACAGACTCTTTAAATTTGGCAGCAGGAATAGAAACTAATACCGCGACTGCTTCTTCTAAAGAATAAACTTTTTGAGCATCAACTTTCTCAGCAATAAGCTTTTGACGCTTAGTTAACTTAGCCATTATTGAACTCCTTCTACGTTCAAACCCATAGCGCGGGCAGAACCGGCGATGGTACGTACTGCTGCATCCATATCCGCTGCAGTTAAGTCAGCCGCTTTAGTGGTCGCGATCTCTTCTAACTGAGCGCGTGTCACGGTGCCAACTTTATCTGTATTTGGACGTGCAGAACCGCTGGTAATACCTGCTGCTTTTTTCAGCAAGTAAGACGCAGGAGGGGTTTTCATTTCGAAGCTGAAGCTACGGTCACTGTAAGCAGTAATCACAACGGGTACTGGTGCGCCTGGCTCCATACCTTGGGTCTGTGCGTTAAACGCTTTACAGAATTCCATGATGTTCAAACCTTTTTGACCCAATGCTGGACCAACAGGTGGACTTGGGTTCGCTTTACCAGCGCCAACTTGCAGCTTGATATAGCCTTCTACTTTCTTAGCCATTGTATTTTCTCCAAATGGGTATTAACGCCTAGCACAGAGTGCTTAGCTCCCCGATCACAAAGGATCATTTATTAGCTCTAGCTGGCCTTTTCTACCTGAGAAAACTCAAGCTCGACCGGCGTAGAACGACCAAAAATAGTCACTGCGACTTGAACGCGTGATTTATCATAATCAACACCTTCAACCACACCGTTAAAGTCTGCAAACGGACCTTCGGTCACGCGCACAACTTCACCGGGTTCAAATATTGTTTTGTGAGTCGGCTTATCAGCACCGTCTTGAACTCGCTGCAATATTGCATCGGCTTCACGCTGCGTAATTGGTGCCGGCTTGTCAGCCGTTCCACCAATAAAACCCATCACACGTGGCGTTTGTTTTACCAAATGCCAAGAAGCGTCGTTCATTTCCATATTAACCAGTACATATCCTGGATAGAACTTACGCTCGCTTTTGCGTTTCTTGCCGTCACGGACTTCGACGACTTCTTCTGTTGGCACCAAAATATCGCCAAACTGGTCTTGCATATCATGCATTTCGATACGCTCTTTCAGCGTCGACTGCACTCTTTTTTCATAGCCCGAATAAGCGTGAACTACGTACCAACGCATCGTCATAAACCTATCCTCAACCGATAATCAGTTTGACCAGCCAACTTAGGCCCATATCCAGCAACCAAAGTCCTAACCCAGCAATAAACACCACGGCCACAACCACTAAAGTTGTCTGACGGGTTTCAATGGGGGTTGGCCAAACGACTTTACGACGTTCTTTGTTGGCTTCCTTAAGAAGAACCAAAAATGACTGACCATGAGTTGTCGTAAATGCCGCACCAACACTCAAAAGCATCAATGCCACCATCGCCAACACGCGATACAGCGTGCCAAGATCGGCATACAAGTAATTAACAGAAACAGCTCCTGCTAAAAACAACGCAGCGACCAACCACTTCAATATATCCAGTGCAGTATTACCTGCTTTACTCTCGGTACTCATACCATTCCCTAAAGCCAAAAATGGCAGCCGAAGCTACCATCTGAAATTTTGGCAGGCCAGGAGGGACTCGAACCCCCAACTTTCGGTTTTGGAGACCGACGCTCTACCAATTGAACTACTGGCCTGTGACTTACAATCAGGGCGCCGTAGACTACAGTAGAAAATAAATCAAATCAACACTTTATTAACTCAAAATATTGACTAGAACATTTTTTCTGCAGCTCAACACCAACATCTATTACGAAACAATCACATAGACCATTCACAATAAACTTATCCTTTTTGCACTTAATGCCTACTAGCAAGCTAGAGCAATAGATTGCATCAAGGAATACAACAGCGGCCCGTTCGCTATGCGAACGAGCCGCTTATAAAGTTAGCTATTAAGCGATAACTTTAGCAACAACACCCGCACCAACGGTACGGCCACCTTCACGGATAGCGAAGCGCAAGCCTTCGTCCATCGCGATCGGTGCAATCAGGGTAACGGTCAATTGCACGTTATCACCTGGCATTACCATTTCTACGCCGTCAGGTAGCTCACAAGCACCTGTTACGTCAGTTGTACGGAAGTAGAACTGTGGACGGTAGCCTTTAAAGAATGGCGTGTGACGGCCACCTTCGTCTTTACCCAACACGTATACTTCTGACT
>JARGOI010000105.1 GCA_029212275.1 Thalassolituus sp. | reverse complement strand
TGGATGTTCTGGCAAAAGACGTGGGTGTGATTGGGGTCTTCTCCGATTGGCCAGCAACCACAACTTATTATGCGAATTGCATGAATCTATAATCTTTGAAAAACTTTAACGCGACACATTTAGCCCGTCGAACTGCGACGGGCTAAATTTAAAAAAAAATATCTTTATTTGCCTTGCGCCCGAATTACTCGGCCGACCGTTAAACCTTGAACCAGAATTGAAAAACGACCACAACGTAAGTGAGTCTCAGCACTAGACTACGCGACGTATCAATCGGTTAAGACAACGCCATAGCGACCGATATACCACCGCGTAAACCACCCCACGTTAAAATGGTAATCGCCCCCCTCGACTGTTGAGTCACCATCTCAACGGCATGATAATTCTGGTAATGCTTAACCAAGCGTTGCCAATTTATTTCCTGATTTATTTATTTGGCAAACTCAATCACCACGCGCGATGGCACTTCACCATGGTCTAAGCGTTTGAATACATCATTAATCGCCGACAAAGGTTGCAGCTCAATATCCGCTTTTACTTTGCCATCCGCAGCAAATGCCAAAGCCTCAGCCATGTCTTTACGGTTACCAACAAACGAGCCGCGAATAGTAATGCAATTGGCGACGACATCGAATAATGGTGTTGGAAATTCGCCCGGTGGCAAACCAACCAATACACAGGTGCCAAACTTACGCGTCATACCAACGCCTTGTTTAAACGCAGGTAACGAGGGTGCGGTGATGAGCACGCCATGGGCACCGCCCTTAGTAATTTCTACAACCTCAGCAATAGGATCGCCATACTTAGCATTGACCACGGCATCGGCGCCAAGACGCTTTGCGTGTTCGAGTTTGCCATCGTCTATATCGACAGCACACACTTTTAAACCCAGCGCTTTGGCGTACTGAACACCTAAATGGCCAAGACCTCCAATGCCCGAAATCACCACCCATTCTCCGGGTTTTGCTTGGGTTTCTTTAATGCCTTTGTAAGACGTAATGCCAGCACAAATAAGGGGAGCGGCATCCCGTGCGGATAAATTGGCCGGAATGTGGGCAACGTATTTTGGATCGGCAAGAATGTATTCGGCAAAACCGCCGTTTTGGGTGTAACCGCCAAATTCTGCCGAGGCGCATACAGTTTCGCGGGCGCTAAGACAGAACTCACAATGACCACAGGCGGAGTAGAGCCAAGGCACACCAACACGATCACCCTCTTTTACCGCCGTTACCCCCGCACCAATTGCCGTAACAATACCTACACCTTCGTGTCCCGGAATAAAAGGTAAGTTGGGTTTAAGCGGCCAATCGCCGTTCATCGCGTGTAAGTCGGTATGACATACACCACAGGCTTCTGTTTTTACCAATATTTGGCCAGGGCCTGGGGTCGGGATATCAACTTCTTTTAGCACCAATGGTTTACCAAATTCTTCGACCACTGCGGCTTGCATTTTATCTGTCATGAAAATTACCTCACTGAATAAATTAGGTGTCTTGGCAATGCCGACATCTTCTTCCTACGATTTAAGATGAAAAAACGTTTTTAGAACATGCGCCAAGTCACGTTAGCGGTATGTATCCGTGAGGGTAGTGCGGCTTTCACCTGAGGTCTGTTCGTTAACGTACAGAACTCAATTCAGTGGGCATGCATTATTGTTAATAAAGCAAACACAGCAAAACTTCATTTTACGAAGCAGTCTTATATACGAGTTATAAGGATAATGTTAATGAATCAACTAACGTCTTATGCGGTTTGGGATGCGGGTACCCGCTGGTTTCATTGGATTAATGTTCTGTGCATTATCATGCTGATCGTGGTGGGCATTGCCATTATGAATGACGATGCGCTTGGCTTATCGACCAGTGGAAAAATATTATTAAAAGAAATTCACGTATGGGTTGGTTATGTTTTTACGGTGAATATTCTTTGGCGAATTATTTGGATTTTTTTTGGCAATAAATACGCACGCTGGAATGCCATACTGCCGGGCGGCAAGGGCTATGTTCAGGCGGTACGTAACTACGCATCCGCATTTATTACCGGTAAAACAGAATATTATCTTGGCCATAACCCGCTCGGACGGTTGAGTGTTTTTCTGTTGTTTATTCTTATGATTACCCAAGCTATTACTGGATTAGTGCTGGCTGGCACGGATTTATTTTATCCACCCTTTGGCTATTGGATTGCTCAGTGGGTTGCTGCACCCGATGTGTTGCCCTCAACACTTTTACCTTATGCATCACAGATGTACGATGCCGAAGCTTTTAAAAGCATGCGTGCATTTAGATCGCCCTTCATCGAAGTTCATGAAATCAATTTCTATCTAATGAGTGGTGTCATCATTTTGCATATTGCAGCGGTGGTAGTGACTGAGATAAAAGAAGGTGGTGGTATCATCTCGGCAATGTTCAGTGGTAAAAAGGCTTTTAACCAAAAATTTGTTCCTGTCGATTTAAATGACACCAATAAAAATTAGGTTCATTATTCTAGCTTTCATACAAGATTCAACAATACCACTAAGAAACTTTTCCATAACGCGCGTATTCCAGAGTATGTGAATTGCGCGCACACTACCGAGACAGTTTATGAGTCATGAAGAAATTCACCGCTCCCATCGCGTGGGTTGGTTACGCGCTGCGGTTTTGGGTGCAAACGATGGCATTGTATCCACTGCCAGCTTGATTATTGGTGTTGCCGCAGCAAGCGCCACGCAAGACAACATTCTTCTTGCTGGTGTCGCTGGATTAGTGGCTGGAGCAATGTCGATGGCAGCTGGCGAGTATGTCTCGGTTAGTTCTCAGTCGGATACCGAAAACGCCGATATTGAAATGGAAAAGCGCTCGCTAGAAGAAGACTATGAGTTTGAACAAGAAGAACTTGCACAAATTTATGAAAAGCGAGGATTGGGCCCAGAGTTAGCGAAACAAGTAGCCGAAGAATTAATGGCCCACGACGCACTGGCCGCGCATACCCGAGATGAGATAGGCATAACGGATGCGGCATCAGCACGACCGGTACAAGCAGCAATATTCTCTGCGAGTACATTCACGGTTGGCGCTGCCCTTCCCTTGTTACTGGCATGGATTGTATCAGGCGCGTTATTAATTACGGTCGTAGCCATTGCATCACTGATATTTTTAGCAGTGCTGGGTGCAGCTGCGGCAAAAGCCGGTGGCGCGTCGATGACCAAAGGTGCAATACGAGTGACGTTTTGGGGCGCATTAGCTATGGCCTTAACCGCAGTCGTTGGTCGCGTATTTGGTGTTGTCGCTTAATTAAATAATGCTTAAGTAGCTACGAAGTAGTTGCATAAGGCGCTGCTTAATTAGCCACTTAAGTTGATATCTAAATAGCTGCTTACTTTCTGACTAAAAAGCAAAATAAATAGCGATGTTTATTTTGCTTCATCCACCATTAATATGACCTTGTTTTCAACTTCTTTCGCAATGATAGCCAATTCAGGATCGGAGGATAACGCAGACAACATTTGTTCTGGTTTAATCAATCCAATCTTAGTTTTACCGTGCTCAGTGAATACAGAAATACGACAAGGCAAGGCCATGTTTAACCGCATGTCTGTTGCCATGACTTTTGCCGCCTGCTGCGGATTACATACCTCGAACACTTTGCATTGATTTTTAAATTCAATGCCTTTGCTGCGCAGAGTGACGCCTAAATCGTGCACATGCAGTACGCCAAAGCCGTTACGTGTTACCGAAGATTCAAGGTCGGTTGCTGCTTGTTCAAATGATTTTTCTGTATCGATGATGTAATACATAACGGTAACCTTGGTGAATTTTTAGTGAGATAGTGTTGAGAAAAATCGGGCAAGTAATTAATCGTCATAGTCCCGATTTTTATCTTTGTTACTGCTTTAATTTTTCTCTTTGTTGTCATTTTAGTTAATACGATGATGTTCTATATCGTCTTCGTCCGCACTGCGGTGACATTCGACACAATTTTCAAAATTGTGAATACCTTCTTCCCTGTGTTCTTCAAAAATATTTTTCGGCGTATGCTCGTGGCAGCCATAACACGTGTAATTTTGAAAGTCGTTGTTAACGTGACAAACATCGCATTGTGTATTGTGATCATGGTCTAGTTCAAAGTATTCACTGTGCTCAAATGTGATCGGTTTCCATTTTTCCTGAGAATGACACTGACCACAATTACTCGAAATATTTTGATGAAAAGAATCCGTTGGAGCCTGATGACAGCCCTCGCATTGGTTTGCCAATGCTGGATTTAACAAAGCATGATCGAAACCGTCTATCGAGGTTAAACGACGTACGCCCACGTGATCGAGATGACACGCAATACAATCTTGCTCTAATAATTGTTGATGAAACGGAACAGCTGACGGTGGCGGTGTAATCGCTTCCCCAGTACTGCTAAAGAATCCAATATCCACGGGATTGTGACAAACAATACAGCGCTAAGAACTTGCTCCAAACAAAGGCGTGTGACAAGCAAGACAATCAGAATTTAAACTCTGGTGAGCAGGCACTAGTTTACCAGGTGCTACCATCGTATTTGGATAAACGAACACTAACAGCGTAATGATAATCAGGCTGACCGTGATAACAGTGACAACTAGGCGGTTCATTTCCAGCCCCAAAATAAGAAAATACTAATAATGTGGCCTGAAGCAAGTGCCGCGAATGCTATGAATATGGGGATATGAACTTTGCGCCATTTAGCGATTACTTTCAGAATAAAGGTATCTTTCGCGAGCCTATCTTTTATCTCCACTGATGTTAATTTTTGCTGTTCAAGTAATGTCTTTTCACCTTGTACATGCTGTCGAGAACTGGCCAAAAGAAATTTACCCACCAAACCGCTAATAACATTAACCGCCATTGCCCCCGTGGCTAACCAAGGTAGAAGCGCATTAAAATGTACCCCCGAATGCAACAGCACCAACCACGAGCCAAACCAACCACCGTACTGATGCATGGTCAGAAACGTTTTAGTGTTTCCTATAGCAATGATGTTACGTTTGCGTAATGAATACGAAAGCGAACCAATAATAATAAGGATGCCCAATATTCCTAAATAGCGACCAATCCAGACTAAATTGAGTAGATGCAAAAAATAGTCGCCAGCCAAGGTCGCAAGCGCCAATAATGCAATCATAATGACAAAAGGCGCGATATGTTCGCGCCATAATGAGGCTTTCATTTCGCTGACATCATTCCAGCATATCGCCCGGGGTTGGCGGTAAGCGCGGCATGATTTGTTGTGGAAACTCGCCGGTAAGCCCTTGCAAGAAAGCCACAATGTCACCGACCTGCGCATCCGTGAGAGTCTTATCAAGTTGCGTCGACGCCATTACTCGCACGGTTTCTGGCAATGATTTAACCAGACCGTTATGAAGATAGGGCGCTGTGTACACCAAGTTACGTAATGTCGGTACACGCCACATATTTTGATCTTCAATTTTTCCGGTCTGCACCGCCTTACCGCCATCATCCAATAAATGATATTGCGCAACATAAGGTGAATTTGGATAGGTTGGGAATCTCATAATAAACCCGCTACCAAGCGGCAATGCCGGTCCACTGAAATTCGCGCCGGAGTGACACATCACACAGCCCGTGTCAGCAAAGGTTTGCATGCCTCGCTGTTGCTGCGCATTCAGGGCCTTCTGATCGCCATTTACAAATTTATCGAAGGGACTGTTGGGCGTAATTAATGTACGTTCGTAAGATGCAATGGCCTTAGCAATGTTGACATCCGTAACCTGACTGTCCGGTCCAAACGCATCATCAAAATACGGTTTGTAGCCAGAAATCTTCTTAATACGATCGACCGCCAGACCCGTTTTCATCCCCATTTCAATTGGGTTTGCAATAGGATCAGCCGCTTGAGCTTCTAGCGTCGGCGCGCGTCCATCCCAAAATTGCACCGATAAGAATGCTGCATTCCATACCGTTGGAGCGTTACGTCCACCCAGTTGACCATGGACACCTACAGACGTCGAACGGTGATCATCCCCACCCTCCATTACATTGTGACAAGAAAAACAGGACACCGTACCCGTTGACGACAGCCGAGGATCGAAAAACAACATCTTGCCTAATTCAACTTTCGCAGGCGTGGTTGGATTATCTGCGGGCGTGGGTGGTTTATCGGGAAGCGCGAGCCAGTTAGCGGCAAACGTTACAGTGCTCGTTAGCAAGAGCGCAGCAGAGAGTATGGTAGTAATTAAAGATCGAAGCATCTTCATTAGATTTTTGCTCATCCGTCAGTAAACCAGTAGTCTAAAGGCAGATATCGACAGTGACTGTGCGGCAGCGAACGTAGAGCGGAATTGGTATGAATAGCTGATTGATATAGAGGAGCGCGTAGTACGTATCACGTAGGTTGGGTTAGCGCGAAGCGCGTAACCCAACAATTCACATCAATATAATGATCCTAATCGTTGAGCGTCGATGCTTTCCGTAGGTTGGGTTAGCACGCAGTGCGTAACCCAACAATTCACATCAATATAATGATCCTGATCATTGAGGGTCGATGCTTTCCGTAGGTTGGGTTAGCTCGTAGAGCGTAACCCAACAATTCACATCAATATAATGATCCTGATCATTGAGGGTCGATGCTTTCCGTAGGTTGGGTTAGCTCGTAGAGCGTTACCCAACAATACAGATAAACATAGTGACTAAGTTCACTGAATTTTTTATTTATTAGATATTGGTTTCCGTTTTTATCAGGGCAATACCAAGAGCACATTGCCATTATTTGTTATGTATCTTTTTGATCCCGATTTTTTAACTGCGAATGACGCAGCAGCAAATAAAGCGAAAACCCCACCGCAACACCAGGAACCACTCCTAACAGCAAGCAAACCCAACCATACCTTATTGACTGAGTAGATGCTTCATACCAAACCCAAATCGCAAGAACATACCAACAAAAGAGCACGTCCATTGAGTATCCGGCCGCGAACGGATTAACGAAGCCTGCAGCGAATGCGCCTAGGATATCTGGATTTTCAATGAGAGGAGGAACAACCCAAAAACAGAAAATAGCTGTGAAAATAATCGCAGCTAAGTAGAGACTTAATTTGAATCCGTTCTCAGTCATAAAAGTAGTCCGTTAAATGGTATTTATCACAGTATCATAGTGCGAATGCATACTTCCTCAGAAGCAGTCAATCCACTACATTTAAGCGCTCAATCTTGAATATTTTTAAACTATCAGCGTCCGACAATGTGCGCAAGCTTTCTGTTGAGGTAATTGCTGTAACTTGATGGCATGAAAATATTATTGTTTTCGATTACTCATTTTTTCAAAGTCAATTTTTCCTGGGTTACGCAACTCGTGCTAACCCAGCCTACGATTATACTTCTTAATCAGTATTAACTTTGGTACTAATTTTTCAGTTCATTAAACGTTTCAGTAATGACTTATTTGATCGAAATTAGCTGAAGCTACAACCTACTGATTTATGCATGTAGTAAATTCAAGTTCAAGTGATCAACTATCTAGACCATAAATTAGGTAGAATGAGCAGCGCTTAAGATCCTCTTTACTAAAGTATTAAATGAATACCAATCTTAGGAACAAGGCATGACCTTTTCTATCGAGCTGCTAACACTGTTCTTCTTCGCCGCCATGATCGCCGGTTGTATCGATGCCATTGCTGGCGGCGGCGGTCTGATTACGCTTCCTGCATTGTTAATTTGTGGTGTCTCCCCCGCTCAAGCGATCGCTACTAACAAAGTGGGCGCGGTGGGTGGCTCAATGTCGTCCACGTTTCACTTTGTGCGCAGAGGGCATATCGATTTGAACAATGCCAAACTGATGATTGCCGCCAGTTTTGTCGGTTCTTTTTTAGGGAGCATGATGCTCACTCGAATCGACAGCAGTTTTCTCTCCGTTATTATTCCGTTCTTATTAATTGGTTTTTCTTTATATTTTTTATTCTCACCTAACCTTGGTGCCTTAGATCGCAAGCATCTTATTTCTGGGCTGGTTTATAGCCTATTTGTGGCATCGGTCATTGGTTTTTACGATGGTTTCTTTGGCCCCGGTACTGGCGCTTTTT
>JARGOI010000104.1 GCA_029212275.1 Thalassolituus sp. | reverse complement strand
AGTCTTCGAACGCATCCGTAGCTCTTATGTAGAAGAGGTCGACGATCAAACCCTGTTTAACAACGCCATTAAAGGCATGCTCAGCTCTTTAGATCCCCACTCTGCTTATCTGCAAGAAGACGATTTTTCTGATTTACGCGAAACCACCGCAGGAAAGTTTGGCGGACTTGGCATCGAAGTGGGTATGGAGAACGGTATGATTCGCGTCATCACGCCTATTGATGATACTCCCGCCCAACGTGCGGGCATTAACGCGGGCGATTTGATTGTCACGTTAGATGGAGAGAGCGTAATGGGTCTTACTCTGAACGACGCCATCGAACGTATGCGTGGCGAACCTGGCAGTGATATTCAACTCGAAGTGCAGCGCGGTTCGGAAAAGAAACTATTGTCATTCACCATTACTCGCGCAGAAATCAAAGTCGCCAGCGTGCGCAGTGAAATGCTCAGTAATGGCATCGGCTATTTACGAATTACTCAATTTCAAGACAAAACCGGGTCAGAGATGCGCGATGCACTGACAGAAATGAAAGAACAACAATCTTTGCAGGGAATTATTTTAGATTTACGCAATAACCCAGGTGGTGTTCTTAATGCTGCGGTCGACGTGGTTGATAGTTTTATTTCGGAAGGTTTAATTGTCTATACCGAAGGTCGCAGCAAAGACTCAGACATTCGTTATTTAGCCAGCAGCAATACCATATCCCCTAATGTTCCCATGGTAATTTTGATTAATGGAGGCTCGGCATCCGCGTCTGAAATTGTCGCAGGCGCTCTGCAAGACCACAAACGCGCCGTGATTGTCGGTACTCGATCGTTTGGTAAAGGATCGGTGCAAACGATACTGCCAATTACCGAAACGTCTGCCGTTAAAATGACCACCGCACGTTATTTCACACCCAACGGTCGCTCTATCCAAGCACAAGGCATTGCTCCTGATATTGATGTCGCCCAAGGTGAAGTAAACATTACAGAAGAACGCTTTTATAAAGAATCCGATCTACCAGGCCACTTGAGTAATCCGGATGGACAAACTGAAGGCGGTGATTTAAATGTGCGTGACAGTGAATTATTAAAACGTGATTTTCAATTGTACGAAGCTCATACCTTATTACGGGGCGTGAACGTTCTTAATCTTAGTAAGCAATAAGTTTAGCAATGACACGGACGTGGTTTTGGACTTCGTTACTCTTTTTGCTTGCCACAGGAGGAGGCTACGGCCAGGCCCTTGCGGCTCAAGCTCCTGTTCCTGCGCCAATTCAAGCGCAAGCCCAACTCATTATTATTATTGATGATATAGGTAATAATTTGGCCTTGGGAGAAGCCGCCGTAGATCTTCCGGGTGACATCACTTTGTCGGTGTTGCCCAATACTCCACATGGCAAAGAATTAGCGGCCATCGCTAAATTCTACGGCAAATGCGTTATGCTCCATCAACCGATGGAAACCGTCTCCGGAATGAACAGTGGTGCGGGTGCGCTACTTCAGTCAATGGATTATAACGACTTCATCAACACCTTAAAAAACAATATTGCCTTCATTCCGCAAGCGACAGGAATGAATAATCACATGGGCAGTCTCTTAACTCAATTGCCGACACCAATGGATTGGGTGATGAAAGAACTGCAAGATAATAAATTATTTTTCATCGACAGTCGCACCGATGCCAACAGTATCGCGCAACAGCGAGCTGAAAAACACGGCTTACCTACATTAAAAAGAGACGTGTTTTTGGATAATGACCGAGCCTTGCCTGCATTAAAAAAACAGTTTTATCGCGCCATTGATATTGCCAAACAAAGTGGTCATGCGGTAATGATCGGCCACCCCTACCCTGAGACATTAGCTTTCTTAAAAGAGCGATTACCCACCGTAGCCACACAATATGGCGTACAACTGGTGAAAGCGGATGACTTTTTTTATGCCCCGGCTAAAAGAACAATCATTGCCGCGTCGCCATCGATAATGAATGACACCGATGACATCAATATCGATAACTTAAACGTTAACGAGTCTGCACTGACTCCTATTATTCCGTCCAGTATCAATATCGACTCGCCGATAAAGGAATCCTTCGACGCTGACAATGCCTCGATGAAAGACATGCTCCCAACGCCTAAAAACCCGCCCTCTCGTTATCAATTACAGCTACAAGGTGTATAAGTAACTGCTAAATAATTCAGTGAAGGGTTACAACCAACGAATTTTACGAAACAGAAGCAGTAACCCAACCGCAATAGATGCCATTACTCCGAGTAACACATAATAGCCATTTTCATAATGAAGCTCGGGAATCTTCTCAAAATTCATTCCATACAAACCGGCTAAAAATCCTAACGGAATAAATATCGCGGTAATCACCGTCAAAACTTGCATGGTGCGATTCAGCTGATGTGATGCGATAGAAATATAGCCATCGATTAAGTCTCCACAGATGCTGTAAAACATCTCTGACATGGTATACAGACGATCAAAACGATCATGAACGTCGGTAATGGCGTGACGCATATCCTCATCTTTACTGGATAACGAAATATAATCTTCGGTAATCAACTCGTCGGTAATATTTTTGTGGTAGCTGAATAAACGTCGCAACTTCACTAAGCGTGAACGATAGGTCACCAGTTTTTTCATCAATTCATCGTTGCCTTGATCTACCAAGCTGTCTTCGATATCGCTTAATTCTGTTTCAAACTCCAATAATGCTTCGAGGTACAAACCCGCCGAGGTATGCATAATTCGTAATGCTAAAAAACCAGTGCCTTTCGCCAAAACGGTACTACCAAGATCACTAAACAAACGATTAATACTGATGCCAGTTGATGGATGACGGCTGATAATAAGGTTATCGCTAATAAAAAATGCAATGGTTTGTGCATCGTGCTCTAAGGTTGCAGAAAAAGAAGAAATACCTCGATACAAAATAAACGTGCTATCACTAAACTCTTCTATTTTAGGTGGATGCCTTTCGCGCTGGGCGTCTTGAATGGCTAATTCGTGACATCCCAGAGAGGTTAATAACTGATCTTCATAGACACTTTCTTCCCCTTCCACATCCACCCACACACGACCATTGGGATTGGCTTGCCACTGCTCAAGTAATTCCAGTCCACCCGTTTCGACATGTCCATTTTCCTGAACAATCATGGTACGAATCATAAAAATCCCTTATTGAATAAAATCATTAAAAGAGCCGCTGCTGCTGACCCGTTAATTGTTTAAAATCATCCCCGGTAAACTGAAACAATGCATCGGCGATGGGTTGTATTTGTTTTTCTAAATAATGTCCGTAATCAATCGCACTGGTCGATATCTCTACCGGCTCTGGCCCATTCAAAGTCATGCGATAACGTATCCAACCACCGCGATCGTGATAGCGCAACGGCCGCTGCTGTTGCGCTAACCATTGATCGTACAAGGCCGCTGCACGGGCATGAGGTGGTCGATTTTTAATATAATTAGTCAGAGGACGGCGCAAGCGTTTACGATAAGTCAGCTTGTCATCGCGCTGGCCTGAACACAGCGCTAATACTTCTGCTTTTATCCAATCCTGATAAGGTTCTTTATAAAAAACACGGCGGTACAACTCTCGCTGGAATTCTCGTGCTAAGGGTGTCCAGTCCGTTCGCACTGCTTCTAATCCTTTAAATACCAGCTGCTCTGTTTGCGCAACAATGCCCGCATAACGCTTTTTGCTGCCAACCTCTTCACCACGAATCGATGGCATAAAAAATTGTCGATAATGGGTTTCGTATTCCAGTTCTAAGTAACTGTCGACGGAAAATTCACGAGCAAGCTCTTCTTTCAGAAATTGGTTAATACCGCTGACTAACGAATTACCAATCTCGTTTGCTTCGACATCCGAAACCCTGTGTTTGATCCAAACAAACACCGAATCAGTATCGCCATAAATGACGTCATATCTTTGTGCCTCAGAAGATTGCTGTTGCTCAATCCATTTTGAGGTACGTTGAATAATGTCGTGGCTGCGCTTGGTGATAGACGCCGATAAACGCGTATCGTGAAAACGACATCCTTCTGACCCAAGCACGCCGTAGCAGGATGCCATGATAATTTTAATGGCTTGCGCTAATGCTTTATTACCCTGAGCTTTGGCTTGCTCTCGTTTGGCTGCCAAATGGGCAATCATATTGGGTAATAAGTGCGTCGTTTGATGAAATTGACCGCCAAAAAAACCGGGCACACGCTGGCGTTTATCATCTGGATTATTTTGTGCATCGGTTAATCCAGCAATTAATCCTAGCGGATCTATTTTGAACGTGCGAATGATGGATGGATACAGACTTTTAAAGTCCAACACCAACACATGTTCATAAAGGCCAGGGCGTGAATCCATCACAAAACCACCCGGACTTTTTTCGCTACTATAACCATCGCCAATGTCTGGTGCGACCCAACCGGCGCGATGCAGTTGGGGTAAATACATATACTCAAAGGCGGCCACTGACCCGCCCATACGATCCATTAATAAACCAGTTAATTGCGAACGCTCGATTAAAAAATCCCACAGTTGTGTCACTTCGAAAATACGCCACACTAATTTGCAATCTTTTAAATTATAAGCCGCCAAAGCCGGTTTATCGTCAGTAAATAATCGCTCGATATCTTCGCCACGATCATCGCCGTGCAATAATTTATTGTCTTGTAATAGCTGTTGAGCAACGTCATTAAGGGCAAAGCTTTCAAACTGATAAGTAGCCGTACGCAAACACTCAATGCCATCTAACACGACTCTTCCGGGTACGTGCAAATAAATTCGGTCAGGATTATTCGCCGCCTCACGCCATTCCAATTCGCAGCCATCACGTCCTAATGCAAAAGGCATGTTGTGCTCGATAAACTTACGCCGCAAAAAAGCCATATCAAACTGAATCACGTTCCAACCAATGATCACATCGGGATCGTAGTGTTCGATAATTTCTAAAAAACGACGTAACAAATCGGCTTCACTCACGACGTACTCCAATGTCGAAGAAACCTGCTCTGCCTGATCTGCGAGCATCACCACCGCTTGAAAATCATTAGCGAAAAAACCGATAGAAAATAATCGATACGGTTGCCCCACCCTTGGAAAAGACGTTTCGATGTCGATGGATAAAGAACGCAAGTGCGGCTGATAGTTCGCGGGGCGAATACGCTTTAAAAGCGCACGTTGAAAAGGTGGTATTCGTGCGGTTAAGGTGTTAATTGCTGCATGATTAACGGCCGCATGATTAACGGCTGCTTGCTCAGGAAGAATATCCAACTCTGCACTGCCAAACACCAAACGCTCCATTAAATAGCGATCGGTAGGACGAATATCCACTTCATACACACGGATACCTTGGTCCGCCATGGTGGCACGCCAACGATACACATAGCCCGACGGCAAATAACACGCACAAACATCACGACCATCAAACAGGCGCATCGCAACCGTTTTCAGTGAAATAGGCCATCCCAAAGATTCAATCACCCGCAGGGCATGGGAGGCGTCAACGGCAGCAATAAAACAAACACTGGGATGAAGGATCTCAGTGCGCAGCGAACCCTCAGGGGTCGACCACCAAAAGGTAAGATGGGTGCCATCGTCTTCGTCGTGCCAACGGCTGGTTAATAAAAAGGCATTAAGCACGAGTCGATATCCGCTTCTCTATTAAAAAATGACGGGATGATTCAAGATGAATATGGAAATTTTACACTTAGTTGTTATTTGTAACACTTTAAAACAAATTATCGCCTCACTTTTGGTGATTAACCACCAATCCCCATAGCAAAATCATCCTTAGCTGCTAAATCACCTCTATACTAAAAAAAAGAGTTATAAATAGAAGGTGTGACAATGACGACTCCTATCATCAGCAAAGACCCAATGTATCAAATGCTACGCAATGATAAGCAGAATGAGTTTAATGTAGCACGTGAGGCAGGTACTGAATGCGATCTACGTGGTTGTGATTTGCGCGGTCTTGATTTACGTAAAATCAATTTCGCCAATATGGATTTGACGGATGCTTATTTCCGCGGCGCCGATTTACGTGGCATCGACTTTCGTGGCTGTTGTCTTGATGGCGCGAGCTTGGCAGATGCGAAAATCAGCGGATGTTATTTTCCTATCGAGATCAGTGCCAACGAAATTCAATTGTCAGTCAGCTTGGGGATCAGACTTAGGCATTCCGTTTAATCAATCGTTGAGACTGGCGATGAGTCGAGCAAGAGTTATTGATAATTAAACAAGCACCGTCAACAAATATTTAACGCCCTACCAAATCAAAAAATCGCCCTGTAAATGGGCGTCTACACGAAAAACCGAACGGACATTTTCGACGCTCAGCACCGTTTGCGGGACACCGTAGGCCACCAGCGTACCGCACTGCAATAAAATCACCTTGTCTGCCGCTCGGCGCGCCAAATTCAAATCATGCGCCACCATTACTACCGTAATACCTTGTTCACACGCTTTATTAATGGCTTGCATGCAATCCTGTTGATGGCGTGGATCGAGCGCACTTAAGGGCTCGTCGAGTAACCATACTTTCATTTCTGACTGCTGTAGTTGAATCCAAGCGCGCGCTAATTGGCAACGCTGCTGCTCGCCACCGGATAAGACACTGACATCGGTCTCTGCAGCCCAAGTCAGATCCCAGCGAGTCATGGCTTCATCAATACGAGTGTGAATCTGAGCGGCTGTTAATGTTTGACCGTGCGTGCCCAACAATAAGACTTCTCGCACGGTCAGAGGAAAGGTCATCGCGCTCAGCTGTGGCACATAACATACGGTTTGCGCCCAACGCTGACGCGACCATGCTTGGGTGTCTTCGCCACCAATAAAAATTTTCCCTGATGTGGCCCGCAACAATCCTGCTAACGGCTTAAGGAGTGTCGACTTACCTGCGCCATTAGGCCCAGCCAGCACATGTAGAGATCCCGGTTGCAACGACAGCTGGATGGATTGCAGCAAAGGCGTTCCTTGTCGAACAACTGTCAGCTGCTCTATGTCGATCATGTTTGCTTTCATCAAAGGTTATCTGTCATCAAAAGAGCAGCCGCCGTTTTTCGCGCAACAACAAACTGATAAATACCGGCACGCCTAGCAGGCTGGTGACAATCCCGACGGGCAATTCGCTGGGTGCCAACCAAGTCCGGGCAAAGACATCCGCTAACACCAACAAGCAGCCACCAATCAGTGCGGCCAAAGGCAAGACCCGAGCATGGGCTGCGCCAGTTAATAAGCGCGCAATGTGAGGACTGACCAACCCAACAAAACCGATGATGCCACAGACACTGACGCTCAATCCCACCATCAGTGCGACCCAAGCAACCACCAGCCATTGCAAGCGAGTGACCGCGACACCTAACGAACGAGCTTCGGTTTCACCGAGTAATAAAGCGTCCAAAGCGCTGGTGCGTCGTCGCCAAAAAATCAATGCCGCGACCAGCAGCACGGTCAGCCCCAACGCGATGCTATAACTGGCACCGCCAAGACTGCCCAAAGACCAAAAACTGATCTGACGCAGGGCGCTATCCGACGACATATACAGCAGCAAACCTAATAACGCGCCGCACAAAACGTTGATCGATATACCTGCCAAAATCAAAAACGCAACCGAGCGCGCGTGACTGCCCCCCATCATACCGAGCCACATCACCACCACCAGCGCGATCAACCCACCGACAAACGCACTGACACCCAAAATAAAGGCATTAACCTCTACGCCCCACGAGGGAAATAACACCACGACGAATGCAGCGGCTACCGCTGCTCCACCAGACACACCGATCAAACCTGGTTCGGCTAATGGATTGCGCACAGCGCCCTGAATCAACACGCCCGCAATAGACAATAGTGCTCCCACCACAAATGCCAACAGCACTCTGGGAAGACGTAATTCCAACAACACTTGATGCCCAACGGGCGTGCTCCAAAGCCACGCCCAATCAGCGCTGCCCAGCATAATGCCAAGCAACCCAGACAAGGGGACTAGTAGCACACCCAGCAGCACGATATGCTGGGGGCGTAACAAAACTGACGAACGACGTGGCAAGCAATGACTCCAGATGAAAAACA
>JARGOI010000103.1 GCA_029212275.1 Thalassolituus sp. | reverse complement strand
TCCTAAAAGGAAACAGATCAGATCTTACCTTTATCACCAAGAACGGTGAAGAGCCTTATATATACAGCACTCTTAAATGAGGTGGAAGCATGGGAAGCAGTCCATTTTTGAATGAAATTCGTACATCAATCAGATTACGAGGTATGAGCCTTCGCACTGAAAAAACGTATATCTACTGGATCGGGGATTTCATACGTTTTCATAACCGAAAACATCCTAATATCATGGGCGCGCCCGAGGTAATGGCTTATCTTGGGTATCTCGCGGCTCGGCCATAGCGATGTCATTACCACGCAAATCTACATCCATGTTATTGGCCAGCCATTATGTTGGGTTACGCGCTTCGCGCTAACCGCAACCTACTAGGGCGAATTACGATGCTTTTAGCCAACCTCAGGTTACGTGCTTCGCACTAACCTCAACCTACCAAGGCGAATTACGATGCGTTTAGCCAACCGTTGGGTTACGCGCTTCACGCTGACCTCAACCTACCAAGGCGAATTACGATGCGTTTAGCCAACCGTTGGGTTAAGCGCTTCGCGCTAACCGCAACCTATTGAGGCGAATTACGATACGTTTAGCCAACCGTTAGGTTGCGCGCTTCGAATTGACCTATTGAATTTTTTATCTTACCAACCCCATGACACTCCCCAACATGTCCTTCACCTGCCCCATCCCAGAACTAAGCACGGCACGAATTTCGTCCATGGTGATTTCACCGTCGCTTTTCCCGGCGGCTGGATTTACCACTAAACAGATGCTGGCGTAAGGAATGGCAAGCTCCCGTGCAAGTGCGGCTTCGGGCATGCCGGTCATGCCGACAAGGTCGCAGCCGTCTTTTTCGAGGCGGTTGATTTCTGCGATGGTTTCTAAGCGCGGGCCTTGGGTAGCGGCGTATACACCAAAATCACTAACGTCGAGTTTTGCGACTTTTGCGCATGCTATTAATTTCTGGCGCAGTGCTTCGTCGTACGGATGGGTTAAGTCGATATGATCGAGCGGGCGATATTCACCATCAAAGTAGGTGCTTTCGCGGCCCCAGGTGTAGTCAACGATTTGATCTGGTATGGCAATGCGGCCAGCAACCATGTCGGCATGTATGCCACCGACGGCATTTACAGCAATGATGTGTGTCGCACCCAACGCTTGCAATGCAAGTAAGTTGGCACGGTAGTTTATTTTGTGTGGTGGAACCGAATGCGGGTGCCCATGACGTGCTAAAAACAATACACGCTGGCCGTTCCATTCACCTTCGGAGATGGGTGATGATGGCATGCCTAACTCTGTATTGATGCTTGCTAGGTCGTGAACTTTGGTAATTTGGGGGCCACGATTTCCTTGGTCATTTAGCTCTGTTAATCCGGTGCCACCAATAATGGCGATAGTAACGGTATTAGAATTCTGATTTCCCGAACGAACAGAAACAGCTGCGTCTTTCATATCTGTGCTCATAAAATGTTTAAACGAATTATTTTTATACCAACAAACCTGCCGCCGTTAAGCGTTCACGAGCGGCGAGAAGATTGGAAGCACCGGCCTCGCTTTGTCGAGAATCTCTACGCGGTTGCCAATGCTGCAGCGGCAATCTTGATGTGCCGTTGGCGTGTAAATATTTGGCGGCGCGCACAACCTCAATGGCCGCTTGGCGATTATTACACACCACTAAGGCATTGGCGCCAGCTTGGGCTGCCGCTAACGAACGTTGGTAAAAGTCCCCACCGCTGGCAGCGCCTTCCATGGATAAATCGTCACTAAATATTATGCCGTTAAATCCCAACTCTTGGCGCAAAATTTCTTGCAACCAGCGTTGCGAAAAACCAGCAGTGTGCTCGCTATCAACGGCAGTAAATACCACATGTGCTGGCATAATTCCGCCCAATTTCCCTTCCCCGATCAGCGTCGCAAAGGGTAATAGATCGGTCTTTAAATCGGCTTCGCTACGAGGATCGACGGGCAGTTCTAAGTGTGAGTCTGCCACTACCCCACCATGCCCCGGAAAATGCTTACCAACGGCTTGCATGCCAGCTTGTTGCAGTCCATTAATCAACGCGCGTGCTAATTCAGTGACGGCTTCACCACTGTGGCCAAAGGCACGGTCACCAATCACGAGTGAACAATCACATTCGATATCTAACACAGGGGCAAAGGTTAAATCGACTCCGCAGGCGATTAATTCGCTGGCCAATAACCAACCACCAAGCTTGGCTAAGACCAAGGCCTCGGCGGGTTGCGTTTGATAAAGAGCTTCGTACGACATCATCGGAGCAAAGCGAGAAAAGCCACTGCGAAAACGTTGTACACGACCGCCTTCTTGATCGACCGTGAGTAACAAATCGGGGCGTAATGCTCGCAGTTGTTGCGTCAGTGCTTTTAATTGTTTAGGTGACTCGTAATTACGCGCAAAAAAAATCAATCCACTGATTTCGGGCTGAGATAAAAAAACGCGATCTTCTGCGGTCAGCTCGGTACCTTCGATATCGGTAATCACACCGACCGAATTTAATAAAGGATGGGCAAGATTGGTTGGAGTCAAAGACGCTCTCCTGTTGCTAAGTTCGTAGTAGGTAACGGACCTTCAATAATGGTGACGGGCGTATTCACCGCAATATTTTCTGACAGCCACATAACGTCATCGTTGCGCATGCGAATGCAGCCGTGTGATTTAGCAACACCCATGGGTTCGGCATCGGGCGTGCCGTGAATATATATATAGCGACGCATCGAATCCACGTTGCCTAAACGATTAACGCCCACTTCGAGCCCCTGCAGCCACAATATGCGAGTTAAAATCCAATCGCGTTGCGGAAACTGTTCGCTTAACTCAGCGCTGTATATTTCACCCGTGAAGCGACGACCAATAAATACCGAATTCGCAGGTAAACCGCCGCCGATAATGACACGCACACGATGCTCGCCACGCGGCGTGCAGCCACTGTTATTTTGCTCGCCGGGGCCATTTTTAGCGGTTGATATAGCAAACTCGAAAACCTTACCATTGCTGCTATAACGCAGAACTTGCTGCTGAATGGATACCATGATTGCACCACTTGGCGCGATATTAGCGGTCGAATTCTTATTCACGCTCATACTGATGTAGCTCATATAGGCAGACGCGCTCGGTTAGAGGCTTTTACTGAACCATTAACTGATTTTTCTGATGCCGCATCCGAGGTTAAGTTCGACGATTTTTGAGATAAATCATCGGATACGCTGGCAGTCTTATCATTCGATGTAACCGAAGATGCAACACTCGAGGGCGCTTGCATGCCGCTGGCCAAGAAAGGAATCAATTGGCCGATCACATCGGTTACGTCCGAACGCTTGCCTAAGTCGTGGGTCGCCATGGCGGTGAGTGAATCCACACCACTGAGCGAAAACATCGTGGCTCCGAGCATAAAGTGAAAACGCCAAAAGCGCTCTTCGTTGGTTAAATGCGGGGTAGCTTGCGACAGCTGTAGTGAGAAACGATCAAATACATCACCATATTCGGCACGCAGAAATCGACGCAAATGCCCTTGGCCTTGGGTATACGCCAAGCCCAACAAGCGCATAAAGATATTCAAACGTTGTGGACGGTCACTGCTTGAACGGAATGCGGTATCGGCGGCGATGGTGAGCAATATAGTGAGTTCGGCACGTTTGCCTTTAAGTGTCTTTTCATACTCGCTCAAAGAACGATCGAGTTCTTGTGAAAACGGCGCTAAAAAACGCGCAAATACCGCCTGTATAAGAGATTTCTTAGAGCCAAAATGATAATTGACCGACGCGAGATTCACCCCTGCACGGGTGGTGATATTACGCAGTGAGGTTTCTGCAAAACCGCGCTCGGAAAACAATTCTTCTGCCGCTTCTAACAGGCAATTAACAGTATCTTTTTGCGCCATTTGGCCCTCCCACAGTGACAATTCAAACATACGTTTAAAACGCCAAGGGTGCAAGCATAGAAAGACTTTACTAATTAAATCAAGCACCTAATTGATGACCTATGTCAGGGCAGCTATTCCTTCATCAATTTCTACATTTTTTCTAGATGAATACGCTAAGCAGCGTCATGCCTTTCCAGTGATAAAACAGGTAATGCAAATCAGGTTGTCAGGGGAGAGCAACATTGCCCAAATCGTATCAGACCGAAATGACACCAATGTCCATGCTGGCGTGTTGCTATCAAACTTTTTTACTACTGGGTATTTACACAGCATAAACTACTGTATATATTCACACTCACTGTATAAATTAACAGATGGAATTTTTCGATGGAAAAGCTCACCGCACGCCAAGAACAGGTACTGGAATTAATCCGTACGGCCATTTTAGAAACGGGCTATCCGCCGACACGTGCTGAAATTGCAACTGAACTTGGGTTTCGTTCGGCCAATGCCGCCGAAGAGCATTTAAAAGCACTGGCGCGCAAAGGTGCGATCGAAATGATGCCCGGCGCCAGTCGCGGTATTCGTATCGTTGAAGAAGAATATCTAGGCTTACCAATCATTGGTCGAGTGGCCGCGGGCGAACCAATTTTGGCAGAAGAACATGTCGAAGATTATTGCGAAATCCCCCCTAGTTTCTTTCGTCCAGAAGCCAACTTTCTATTAGAAGTGCACGGCGACAGTATGATGAAGATCGGCATTATGGATGGCGACTATATCGCCGTACATAAAACCGTGACCGCCAGAAATGGACAGATTGTGGTAGCTCGCGTAGAGAACGAAGTCACCGTGAAGCGTTATCACAAGAGTCGCAACTTAGTGACCTTGTACCCTGAAAACGATGACTACCAGCCTATTGAGGTAGATGTTCGTCATCAAGAATTTGCGATCGAAGGCCTGTACGTTGGCGTTGTAAGACGTGACTGAGCAGAGTATCTGCCACATTAGCGCGTTAAAGATACCCCGTTAATGCTTTATTAGTTTTTCGACTTTTTTATAACTATTTTCATCACCCAAGGAATCCAATATGAGACAGCTAACGTTTGAGGCCATGCCCAATAATCTGCCATTGAGTTCTGGCTCCCCTTTGGGTTTGATGCGTCCGAAGGAGCAGGCTCCTTCGGCACTGCGTGGTAGCTTAACAGAAGTGATTGTTGGCGAAAGCGGTGCTCTGCAACCCTTGCAATTGCTGCCTGCTTTAGCGCAATGCAGTGCCAAGAAACGCTGGTTGATGTGGTTAAGTCCAAGTCAGATGATGAGCAAGCAATGGTTAATTAGTGCTGGCTTAAAGGATTCGCCGGTGCTGCACGTCGCCATTAATGAATCTACACAAGTGACATTAGCGTGTCGCGCCATTGCTTCGGCAAACAGCCATTTGATTATTGAATGGCTAGGTGATTTGAGTCGAGAAACACGCCAGAAAATGCGTGATTTAGCCTCTAATAACGGTACCCATGTTATTTTGGTGCGCGGGGAATAATGGGTTAAGAACTTAGTTAGCTGAGAACTTAGTTAGTTAAGAGATTGGCTTATTGAAAAACCTAGAAAATTGGATGAACAAAAACCTACAAACCTAGGATTTCACCCAATAATGTTAATGCAGATGCTTACGCGCTGATGCAGAAGACAGATCGAAATCGTCGTGTTCCACTTCCATGCCAGACAACTCACCCACTAAACGAACACCCGCTTCCAACATCACTCGTGCGACATCCATGTGGTGTTCTTGCAGTGTTGCTTTGGCATCCTCGGAAAAATGAATGCGCATCAAGGCATCGCCTTCGTCTTCGTCAGCTCGACGTAACGCGACATCGCCATTTGATAATTCAACAATTTCGAAAAATGCTGCCATGTGAGCCTCTCTTTTTAGGGTGCAAGAGTTTATCACGCCGACAACACCGACCGAAACCTGAACTGTGCTTTTTATTTGTAAACTATATGTTTATTAGCGAATACATAATCAACCAATCCGGCAAATAGCAAATAGGTGCCAGAGGTTTGGAAGAACTATGGGCTAACTTTCGCGGTGATTCTGACGTTGTAGATCAATCAAATCGGATAAGGCTTGCCACCAATCACGCGCATCAGAGGATGCTTCTTGGCTGAGAGGAATCATCCCCATTTGAATCGCTGCTTGCTGTTGCACACCCGAGCGTTGTTGCGACAGCGGTTTGCCTTGATTGCTCACGGCATTAAGAAAACTCGACAACCACGAAAATGCATCTTGTTTGAGCATGCGCAGTTCAGACATTTCGCCAGTGACTAGCGGCGTCACGCTAAGCAGCTGGTCTAATGAGTCCACGGTCTCAGAATACGTTGCAATTTCGGCAAGTTCGTTGAGATAAGAACGGTAAGCGTCGTACATTAAGTACAACGCTCCCTGCTCTAGCCCATCAATCATAGCAACTGGCTCGTAAACACGATCACGCTGATCAAGCAGTAAACGAGCTTGGTAAAGTTTGTGATTGGTGAAATTAAGCCATTTACTCATTAGAAATCCAGACGTATGCCAAAGTGTATGCCGTCGGCAAATTCTAAACGGTCATCACGATCGTCAACTTTCAGCGAAATCAAACGATAGCCGGTGTAAAGATGCGCCGTTGGCAGTACGTTGTATTGAATACGTACATCGGCATCCACTAAATTTTTAATGTCGGCAAATGCGACTACTGGTGGCGCATAATAAAGATGTCCATAAACACCCAAATCTGGGAATTCAGGGAGGGTGTAACGACCAAAAGCACCAACGCCAAGAGCTACGCCGTCATAATCGATATCGCCACCTACAAACCCATATAGATTGCCACCCACGCCAATATAAGACTGTGATTGCGCATTGCGGACGTCAACGACATGCAAACCGCCAGACAGCAAATTACCCTCGTCTGTTTCGTGAACCAAAGCTGCGTTTACATGCAATCCAGTATCAACTCGCGTTGCATCCCATGCTACGCGCACGGAGCTATTCGACAGACTCAAGTCAAGCGAGCCTCCAGCCATGGTCGTTGCAGATGCTGCTGCAACGGCTGCAAAAGTAAATGAACGAACAATGGCAGATCCCGAAAATTTCATTATGTTTCCTTTAACTCGTATATTGATCATTGTTAGATTTCTAAAGCTTATGCCGTGCTCATAGAGCGCTTAAAAAGTATCTCATTATCGCGCCAAGCACTGCAAAATACACTCATTCCAGTAAAAATCCCACATTGATGGGTGTCGCTTTACCGACAATTACACAACTCAGTGTAACTTCATCGCAGACAGAACTGAATGGGATGGCGTATTTCTTCCTAAACTTTCTGCGATATATGACCGCTGCTAGTGCAAAATATGACAATCTTTTGAATAAAAAAATGCGCTGCGACATTTAATAAATTCTAAAGAGACGCATTCTAAGTTTGTTGTAGTCGCTCTAAACAAATAGCTTACCTGCAAAAATAAAAAACCCCGGCACTTGCCGAGGTTTTTCATTGTGCTGATTGTACTTAATAATTGTTATTGCATTAAATCCAACAACAACTTATTCAGACGAGAAACGTACTGAGCAGGCTGCTTAAGTTGGCTGCCTTCGGCTAATTGTGCTTGGGCATGAATAACCTGTGCCAGCTCTCTAAAACGATCTTCGTTTTGTTCGCTGTCTAGGCGCTTGATTAACGGATGCTCTGGGTTAATTTCCAACACCATTTCCGGTTCTGGTACGGCCTGACCGGCCGCCTCCATCATGCGGCGTAAATGGCCACCCATATCGTATTGACCAACGACCAAACATGCAGGAGAGTCAGTGAGACGAGAGCTTACACGTACTTCTTTAATCTCATCTTCCAAGGCACCCATCATTCTTTCTACCAGATCTTTATGGGCTTCTTCGAGGTGCTTCTGCTCTTCTTTCTCAGCATCATCCGCTAGCTCATCAAGATCCAATTCACCTTTGGTGACATCTTGAAATGCTTTGCCGTCGAAGTCGTTGAGATGACCCACCATCCATTCGTCCACGCGATCGGTTAATAGTAAAACCTCAACGCCTTTGCGACGGAAATACTCTAGGTGCGGGCTGGCAGCAACAGCATCGTGATTATCGCCGGTAATGAAGTAAATCTTTTTCTGTCCTTCCTTCATCCGTGCGACGTAATCCGCCAAACCTTCGGTCTGTGTTTTGCCTTCACTTTGTGTGGTAGCAAAACGGTACAAACCAGCCACTTTTTCACGATTGGTATAATCTTCAGCAGGTGCTTCTTTTAGAATTTCACCAAATTGATTCCAAA
>JARGOI010000102.1 GCA_029212275.1 Thalassolituus sp. | reverse complement strand
AGCGCTGCTTGGTGAGTTTTTTGATTGGGTCACTTTTAAACATCGAAAACATGGTCAGATTCCTTAATTTTCTGAGACGATAACAGTGGCGATAATTGTCTGGCTGCAGAGTAAGAAATGCGAAGCGAAGAAAAGTTCGTTATTACATTCAGTATTTTGATGCTTTCACTTCGCTAGTTCAGCCAGTTAATCAGCTTCGATCACTCTCAGAGTCATTAAATCGCTGTCTTTGGTGATCACCAGCGTTGGGTCAACCCGCAAGCAACTGCCGGCATAATGCCCAGCGACAGAGAAGGTGCACACCTGCGAGCGGTAGCCTTCAATATCAGGCAGTTTCCACAACGCCTGATAGATCTGATCTTGGTGAGAAAAGCGTCCTTCGGTTTCTTCCATCAAGGCATCTTTGCCATCGTATAGGCTGATGTTAAATCCGCAGCGCCCGGCAATCGGTTTGCTCACATAGCCATGGATTTTTAACGAGTCGCTTAATTCTAACGACGATTCTAGTAAGTAAGGGTGATCAGGAAATAACATCCACAACACCGGCAAAATCGCTTTATTACTAGGAATTAGCGTCCACAGTGGCTCGTATATCATCACGCCTTGACGTAATAATACGTCTACCAAACGAGGCGCAGCGTCGCGCGTAATATCGGTTTTGTACTCGCGCAGACGTTGTGCATCGTCGTCGCATTCGGCACGTATTTGATCAAGTGCGGTTTCCCATGCCCACGTTTTCCACACCCAGCGTATTTTCACACCATCAGCATCCACCACATCGCCGTCGGCATCCCAGCGCAAACCGCTGACGCCCATGATGACTTTGCAGTCGAGACCTGCTTTTTCCATGACGCGCTTCATAAACAGGGCATGGTATTTTTCTTCTAAATCGGTGTCTTGCATGATGTGAATCACACCTTTAACTGCACTGTTTTTCCACGCTTCGATTAATTCTTCAACCAATTCAGGCGCTGAATTTTCGCCTTCGTGGCAGCCGTAATGTTTGGCCCATTTTTCTTGCACGATGCCAGCTTCCATATAGCAAGATGCCGAATCGCAGTTGTATTCGTACACCTTTATACCGTGAGCCGACATACTAAAATCAAACCGCCCAGTGATCATTTCATTACGTCGATTATCCCAAGACTGTTGAATCTTCGGCCATAAGGCCTGCGGGATATTAAAGCTCGACAGCAAGTCGGGGTTTTGCAGCACATAATCGGTGGCGTGCATAAATAAGGCATGTAATTCGTTGGTCGCGCGTTTTAGTTCGCGTTCGGCGGTTTCGGTCATCACCATATATTTATAATCATCGTCTGGCAGGCTGGCCAGTTTATGACCGCCCATCATGGCGACAAAGGCTTCTTCGGCGGGGTTGGCGACATTCAACCAAGCACGAGCCGCTTGGCCTTTATTGGTGACCTTGCGCAGCTGTAAATCGAATTGAGCAGGCGCGTCAGGTTCAATGTTTTCTGCATGCTGCTCTTCGTCGGTTTGTATTACCCAGCCTAAAATGGAGGCATCGCCATAAGAGCAGCGTAACCAATAACCACCATCGTCGCTGATACGAGCATCTAAGACGCGCGAATAGTCTTGGCCTTCTGGCCACACTTGATGACTAACGTTTTGCTCGACCAGATAAAGGCGATTGGGCAGCACCTTACTGACGATGGCCACATGACCGGTGACTTCAAACTCGCCACCTTCATTCCAAATCAGCAAGGCGCCGACTTCTGGATGACGGATAGAACCATTACGAAACGATTTTAGCGGCAAGCGAGATTCATCAGCTATTTTGCGCACTGTTGTTAGACGAAAAATATCATAAGCCATAGCGACGTCATCAAAGATGTAGCCCTTATTGAGATACAACCAACGACGCGCAAATTCGACACACTGCCACTTGTAGCCCATAAAAACACCGTCCACATAACTGCGGTACGCATGACGGTTGGGAAGCTCCGCCTCGTTCGCGGAATCATAGTCGGATGAATAGATGGGTACATCGCCCGGGGCCATACCTAACAGAGTACCGAAGGCGGCAACTGGTTTTGTTGATTCAGAAGTCATTTGGATAAAATCCCTGCACAGAAAGTGCTTAATAGGGGAGAAGAAGGACGATAAAAAACTCGTTTGGTGCTAGCAATATAGACCTAGAAATGATGCTCCGCAAGGAGGTGATTGAAAGTTAAGAATAGGGATAAAAGAGCGGATTTAAATCTACAAAAAATATCAAATCGTACAATAAATTTTTTTATATACGCCGTACCTACTTTTTAAAAAACCACGAATCTTTTTTTATCCTGTCAAGCCGGCGTTAATCCGCAGCGCTTAGCAATAAATTCAGTCGTTTTTTTTGCATAAATACCATATGCGTTGAATTGCGGGTGTCATGCCAGTTAAGTTTTTTTGCGGGCCCTTTTAGTGATTGGTCATCAAGGCTTAATCGCCATGCTCGTTTAGTAAAGTTGTTAAATACTGCCCATCTTCTTTGGTTTAATTCATCTCTGGCTAAATTCACTGCTGGGCGGAGGAGGTGCTGCCCCTAAGCCAGGTTCGCCATCGTCTTCCAACATTTGGGCACGAAATCTCGGTAAGTACTGTGGGTATTGCGTTTGCACATAAGAAATCATGCTTTCACGCATATAACAGCGCAGGTCCCAAAGCGTATTTGAATTCTTGGCACTCATCAAAAAGCGAATTTGGATGGCTTTTTCACCCGAGTCTACGACCTGAACTGTTGCGGTGGTGCCATTCCAAAGTGGGCTGTCTCCGATAAGGCGTAGAAATTCATTACGAAGTGGATCAATCGGCATGCCGTAATCGACCCAAATAAAGACGGTTCCCATAAGTTCGGTGGTGTGTCGCGACCAATTTTGAAAAGGATTTTCAATAAACCATTGCAACGGAATGACCAGTCGGCGCAGGTCCCATACTCTTACTACAACATAGGTTGCGGTCACTTCCTCGACCCAACACCACTGATCTTCGACAAACAAAACGTCGTCGATGCGAAAGGGTTGTGTAAGCGCAATTTGCATACCAGCAAGCAAGTTGCTTAATACAGGACGAGCAGCAAAACCGAGAATGATGCCACCAACACCTGCCGAAGCAAGCAAGCTGGTGCCAATCTGGTTGACTGAATCAAAGGTCATCAATGCCGAACCCACGCCTACGAGTACAATGACTACGTTAAGGCAGCGCACCAAAAATCGCGTTTGGGTTTCTACCTTGCGTGCTCGTTTCCACTCGTCTTCGAACGCCGGATTCATTTTTACAATCACTTCGCCAATGGCCGAGGTACACTTAACCGCAGCCCAAGTAATCGAGAGAATCAGTAGTAAGATAGTGATGCGCTGAATGGTTTCTAGTAGCGGAAGGTCTTGTTGAACAGAATGCAACACTGCGTTCAGGGCTGCTAAACAAAGTGATACGCCGATAGAACCAGCGGCGGCGTCGAAAAATAGCCGAGTTGCAGAATCTGGCTTAGTGCAGCGAGCAATTAAGAAGGCCAATAATTTATAAAAAGCAAAGCCAGCAACGATACCAATCAGTGCAAGGCCTGCGTCACTGCCCCACACCGCCATGGCCCTTTCAAACGTCTGTTGCATGCTTTCCCCTGCCGCTTTACGAACGTGCAATATCAAGTTAGTCATCTGCGCCGTCGCAAAAAAATAATGCAATGACTCGACGCGATGTGAAATCAATAAGTCGAATAAATCAACCCATTGTTTGGCATTACCGGATAATGGCGCAACATTCTAAATCGTACATGTATAACTTAGAAAAGGTTGCACTGCCAGCCTAGCTGATTAGCAAGTAACGTGCTGATGGATATATAGAAAGTAACAGCAAAAATCAGTTAGATCGCTGAAAAATTACCACTCTTTTTTCATCTTGCCAAACCGGCGCTAACCTAAAGCGCTTAGCAATAAACGCAATCGTTTTATCATGCATAAACACCACATGCGTTGGATCTCGGGTGTAATGCCAGTTAAAAAACTGCGCGGGGTCTTTCCAGCGATTGGTCATCACGGCTAAAAAACCTTGTTCGTTAAGTAATCCTGTTATTTTTTCCAGTTCGTCAGCGGGTCGATGAAAATGCTCGAAGCATTCGGTGGCGGTAATTATATCGTAGGGCGGAGTAATCGGGTGATCTGCAAACAGGGGGTCGAAATTGTCACAACGGATGCCTTCGTTTTCTAATAATGTATGCAACGTCGGCCCTGGGCCGCAACCATAATCCAGCGCATGTAATTGATGTCGATTTTGCCGAGGCAATAATGTCAGCAGTGGGGTGGTCAGTTGCTGTAGATATTGCACGTACCCTAAGTCTTCAATGCTGTTATTGTGAGTGGCGTAAAAACTCCGTTCTTGCTCTCGCGTTAAGTAATGATCGGGGTGTAAAAAGGCGAGGTAGCATTGAGAACAACTGAAATACGCTTTGCCATTGGCAGCTGGTAAAATTTCAAGTCCCTGAGTTGTGTCGCACAGAGGGCAGCTAGCTTTCTCTCTTTTTCGGTTGTTTGCTGAGTCACCTAGGTGTTTAACAGTCATGTAAAAATCTCATGGGTGTGCTTCGTGGCAATCGGTGCGCTGTTGATCATTGTTGATCCTTTGCCAGCGCTGCGTAAATCCGCGACAATGGCGCCCTTTCTCAACGACCTTTAAGGTATTGGCAGTTATGACCACTCGTATTGCTATTAACGGCTTTGGCCGCATAGGGCGTTGTATTTTGCGTGCCTTATACGAAAATGGCTACCGTAACCAGTTGCATGTGGTGGCGATAAACGAGTTGGCTGACATCGAATCTTTAAGCTATATGTTACGCTACGATAGCACTCACGGTCGCTTTAATGGCAGCGTCAGTGTTGCCGACGAACAGCATTTGTTAGTGAATGGTGATCGTATACGGGTTCGACATTTACAAGATCCATCCGATTTGGATTGGGCATCTCTAAATGTTGACTTGGTATTGGAATGTACTGGCCAGATTCGTACTCGTACTGACGCCGAGCAACATATTCTTCGTGGTGCCAAAAAGGTGCTGATTTCTAACCCGGCCGACAGTGCGGTCGATGGCACTATTATATTTGGACACAATCATCTTACGTTAAAACCCAGTGATAAAATTATCTCGAACGGGTCATGTTCGACCAATGCGCTCATTCCGATATTAACGCTTATTGATCAGGCTTTTGGGATTGTGGCGGGTGTCACAACTACGATTCATTCGGCGATGAATGATCAGCCAGTGATCGACGCTTATCATTCTGATTTACGTCGCACGCGTTCTGCGGTGCAAAGCATTATTCCGGTCGATACCGAATTACCGATTGGTATAGAGCGTTTGATGCCGCAGTTGGCGGGTAAAATTGAAAGTCTACACATGCGAGTGCCGACAGTGAATGTCTCGGCACTGGACATTACGCTGCAATTGGAGAGATTGACCAGCTCACAAGCGGTCAATGACCTGATACAATCTGCTTCCGAAGGCGAATATAAAGCTATTTTGGGGATTACCCGAGAGCCGCACGCCTCCATCGATTTTAATCATGATCCTCGTTCTGCGATTGTCGATGCCACACAAACCCGAGTCAGTGGTGGCCAGCTGTTAAAACTGCTGGTGTGGTTTGATAACGAATGGGGATTTGCTAACCGCATGCTAGACACGGCGCTGTGTTTACGTTGAATTAACTATGTCGGCTGCAATATTGGCAGCACTTTAGAGGATAGAGCATGACCGTTTTAAAAATGACTGAATTAGATCTGAAGGGAAAACGCGTTCTGATTCGTGAGGACTTAAACGTACCCATCAAAGACGGTAAGGTAACGTCAGATGCGCGTATTCGTGCCTCATTGCCCACTATTCAACGTGCGTTGGAAGCCGGTGCCAAAGTCATTGTGATGTCACACTTGGGACGTCCTGAAGAAGGCGTTTATGACGAAGAGTCTTCGATGAAGCCAGTAGCTGCGTATCTTGGCGAACTGCTAGGCCGTGACGTACCCGTTGTAAAAGATTTCCGCGAAGGTGTGAATGTTGCCGCTGGCGAATTGGTCTTGCTGGAGAATGTTCGCTTTAACAAAGGTGAAAAGAAAGATACCGACGAACTGTCTCAAGCCTACGCGGCGTTGTGTGATATTTTTGTGATGGATGCTTTCGGCACAGCACACCGCGCACAAGCTTCAACTCACGGTGTTGCTAAGTTTGCTCCTGTTGCTTGTGCAGGCCCTCTGTTGGCTGCCGAGCTGGAAGCTCTGGGTAAGGCGTTAGATAAACCCGAGCGTCCTCTGGTGGCGATTGTGGGTGGCTCGAAGGTATCGACCAAATTGGAAGTACTCGAAAGCTTGTCGGATCTTTGTGATCAGATCATTGTGGGGGGCGGTATCGCCAATACCTTCTTGGCGGCGGCAGGTCATCCTGTGGGTAAGTCGTTATGCGAAAATGACTTGATTCCTGCAGCGAAAAAACTGATGGAGAAAGTCTCTATTCCAGTACCTACAGACGTTGTGTGTGGTAAAGAGTTTTCGGAAAGCGCAGTCGCGACCCTCAAATCGGCTGGCGATGTAGAAGCAGACGATATGATTTTTGATATTGGTCCAGACAGTTCAGCTGCGTTAGCCGAGCAATTAAAGAAAGCCAAAACGATTATTTGGAACGGCCCGGTAGGTGTGTTCGAATTTGATCAGTTTGGTGAAGGCACCAAAGCCTTGGCCTTGGCAATTGCCGAATCTGATGCATTTTCTATTGCTGGTGGCGGTGATACCTTGGCGGCGGTAGATAAATACGGTATTGCTGATAAGGTGTCTTACATCTCTACTGGCGGCGGTGCCTTCCTTGAGTTCGTCGAAGGCAAAGTCTTACCTGCGGTGGCTATGTTAGAGTCACGCGCCAAGGGTTAAGGTTAAACTGCAAAGCAATTCAAATACAAAATTTTAGCGACTATCTAAGTCGAACTGTTTTTAAAATAGCCGCTCCTAAAGAGCGGCCACAAAATTAAGGAGCTATCTCATGGCACTAATCAGCATGCGTCAAATGCTAGACCACGCCGCCGAATTTGGTTACGGCGTTCCGGCATTCAATGTCAACAACCTCGAACAAATGCGCGCCATTATGGAAGCCGCAGATAAGACTGACTCGCCGGTGATTGTGCAAGCCTCTGCCGGTGCGCGTAAATACGCCGGTGCTCCTTTCTTGCGTCATCTAATTTTGGCGGCGATTGAAGAATTTCCGCACATTCCCGTGTGTATGCATCAAGACCACGGTACCTCGCCAACCGTATGCCAGCGTTCTATTCAGTTGGGGTTCAGTTCGGTGATGATGGATGGTTCTCTGGGCACCGATGGTAAAACACCGACATCGTACGAATACAACGTCGAAGTGACCAAGCGTACCGTTGAAATGGCTCACGCATGTGGCGTATCGGTAGAGGGTGAGTTGGGTTGCCTGGGTTCATTAGAAACTGGCCAAGCTGGTGAAGAAGACGGCATCGGTGCAGAAGGCACCCTTAGCCACGATCAAATGCTAACCAATCCAGAAGAAGCCGCTGACTTTGTTAAGCAAACGGGCGTGGACGCGTTAGCCATTGCCTGCGGCACATCACACGGCGCTTACAAGTTCACTCGCCCACCCACAGACGATATTTTGGCGATTGACCGTATTAAAGCGATTCATGCACGCATTCCAGACACACACTTAGTGATGCATGGTTCGTCTTCTGTACCACAAGAGTGGTTGGCGATTATTAATGAGTTCGGCGGAAAAATTAACGAAACCTATGGCGTGCCTGTTGAGCAAATCGTCGAAGGCATCAAACACGGTGTGCGTAAAGTGAACATTGATACCGACTTGCGTTTGGCATCCACTGGCTCTATCCGTCGCTTTATGGCCGAAAATCCTAGCGAATTTGACCCACGTAAATACTTAGCTGTGTCGGTTAAAGCAATGAGCGATATCTGTGTTGCTCGTTACGAAGCATTTGGTACTGCTGGTAATGCATCGAAAATTAAAGCATTGTCTTTGGATGACATGTTTGCCCGGTACGAACGTGGCGAGTTGCAAGCGAAAATCAATTAATCGATTTTTTTGATGACTGATGGGTTTGTGACATGAGTCTATGACACTTATTACAAGAGGCGCTGCGGCGCCTTTTTTGTGCTCACTGGTTTGTGCTCACTGGTTTGTGCTCACTGGTTTGTGCTCACTG
>JARGOI010000101.1 GCA_029212275.1 Thalassolituus sp. | reverse complement strand
GGCAAAAACGTCAATACAGATTATTGTACTGACGATGGTTACGTGACTCAGCTATCTGGCGGGATTCGTGTGCGTGCTGGCTTGGACTACAACAATGCGTTTGCGGGTATGAACGTTACACCAAACGTCTCGATAGCGTACGACAAAGGTAATGGCCCAGAGCCTGGTTCACAGTTCATTGATGATCGTCTGACCGTTGGTGTTGGCGCTACCATGTTGTACCAAAACCAAACGTCGTTCGATATCAGCTATACCAATTTTTCTGGTGGCAAATACAATCAGCTGAAAGATCGTGACAATGTCAGTATCTCAGCTAAGTATTCTTTCTAATTATAGTGTCAAACGTACAACAACAGATTCAGAGGTTTTTATGATATTAAAAAGAAATTATATAAATCATACATTAAAGAAGTTAACGCTTACGGTGGCTTTGGCGACTGTATTTTCGGCTACACATGCTGGTGTGTCAGCAGAGCAGGCAGCCAAACTGGGTACTGAATTCACGCCTATCGGTGCGATTAAAGGTGCTGAAGGTAATATTCCTGCTTGGGAAGGCAAGGTGGCATCTGGCAGTGTTGATTCTAGCGGTCGTTTAGCCAATCCATTTCCAAACGACAAACCTAAGTTCGTGATTACTGCGGCAAATTACATGGATTACGCAGCGAACTTGACCGACGGTCAAAAAGCCATGTTTAAAAAGTACCCAGACACGTATCGTATGCCTGTGTATGAAACGCGACGCACGGCCGGGTACCCCCAATCAATTTATGACGTCACAAAACAAAACGCCGTTAAAACTGAGTTACTTAATGACGGCAACGGCATTGCCAATTACACCGACGGTGTTCCCTTTCCTTTTCCTCAAACAGGCGTTGAGGTGATATGGAACCATTTAACACGCTATCGCGGCGGCAGTACCGCCCGAGTCATTGGTCAGGCTACACCGCAAACCAATGGTGATTTTACCATTGTTAAATTCCGTGATGAGTTTACATACCGTAATGCGTTAACGGATTACGATCCAAAAATAGATGAAAACGTGTTGTTTTATTTTAAACAAGACGTGATCTCGCCAGCGCGTTTAGCGGGTAACGTACTGCTGGTGCATGAGACTCTTGACCAAGTTAAAGAGCCTCGTAAAGCGTGGGTGTATAACGCCGGACAGCGTCGCGTGCGTCGTGCTCCTCAGGTTGCTTATGACGGACCAGGAACTGCGTCAGATGGTCTTCGTACCTCGGACAACTTCGATATGTTCAACGGCTCTCCAGATCGTTACGATTGGAAGTTGGATGGCAAGATGGAGTTATATATTCCTTACAATTCTTATAAGTTGAAGGACACCAATCTGAGTTACGACGATATTGTAAATGCCGGACATATCAACCAAGATTTAACGCGCTACGAATTACACCGCGTATGGAAAGTGACCGCGACCTTAAAAGAAGGCATGCGTCATATTTATGCGAAACGCGTTTTCTACTTTGACGAAGATACTTGGCAAGCGACTCAGATTGATCACTACGATGGCCGTGGCGAACTATGGCGTGTTGCCGAATCTCACAACGTGTTCTACTACAATCAAATGGTGCCTTGGTACGCGATTGAAGTGTTGTATGACCTAAACTCTGGTCGTTACTTGGCCTTAGGGATGGATAACGAAGAAGAATCCGGTTACGAGTATAATTTCAAACGTACCTATTCAGATTATACGCCAGCGGCCTTGCGTCGAGACGGTGTACGTTAATCCGGAAAAGCCAGTTGAATAATGAACTGGTATTAACAAAGCAGTGATAAATAAAAAAGGGGCTTTCGCCCCTTTTTTATTGCTCTATTTAAAAGTCATTATTCTCTAGTTAACTGTTAGAAAATAATTGTCTTTAAATCGTGTTTAAAAATGTATTAATGCACTTAATTGGTAGACGTTAGACGCATCTTTATTGATGTATTCGGCACGAAAGCCAAGAGCTTCTGAGGCTTTGAAGGATGCACCTGCACCCAATAAAATGCCATCATCATCACCAAAATCGACACCAATGCGACCGAGTGCTGCCAAGCGAGCATCAATTTCAGGTAGTGATTTTTCAGCCACTAAAGATGCTGCAAAACCATTGATGTCAGCATCACCGCGATTATTATCGAAAAAATCTTCTGTATCAGAATAACTAAATTCCATCGCAGTCATTAGGCCTTGGTAGTTATTGTCAAAGGTAAGACCACCAAAAAAAGTGGTACCGAAGGCATCGTAGCTTCTGCCGCCAAAAGGAGAGTCAATCACGTTGTGACTGATACCAGCACCTAAATAAAGACGATCAGTGATGGGTTCGGCGGATGCTTGCGAGACCGTCAGCGCAGTGGACGAAACACCAAGTGCGAGTAGAACGGGCAGAGAAAACTTCATGTGATTTCCTTTTAACAATAAGTTGAAAAACGGGTTAAAAAAATGACATTGAGAGAGGAGGCTCTTGCAAAGCTGCTAGCTGTTCTCTTAATGACAATAAATGTTCAGACCAAAAACGATGTCCTTCAAACCAAGGGAATGCTAATGGAAAAGCAGGATCATCCCAACGCTGACAGAGCCAGGCGGCGTAGCGAACTATGCGACGCGTTCTTAGCATTTCAATGAGTGGTAGTTCGTTGGTTGGGAATGGCCTAAACGTTTCGTAACCGCTCGCTAAGACATTTAATTGATGTGCATGTTCCTCGGTCGAACCACTGAGCATCATCCAGATGTCTTGCATGGCAGGACCTTGCAAGCAGTCATCGAAATCGGTAATCCATAGTTGCTGATCGCGCAACAGCAAATTGCCCATGTGCATGTCGCCATGCAAACGTATAGATGAATATTCTGACAAAGGAGTTTGTGCATCGGTGTGAGCACAGATATCCCGTATTAACGATTGATAAACATCACAATAATCTTCAGGCATCAAATTACTGGCCAATACCGTCTCTGCTGCGGCGCGAATGTCTTGGCTGCCTAACAGAGACTGACGATATTTAAATTTAGGCTGATTACCTACCAAATGAATGCGCCCAAGCCAACGTCCAACAATTTCTAAATCGCTGTCACGTCCCAATTCTGGAGCGTGGCCGCCTCGACGAGGAAACAAAGCAAAGCTGAAGCCTTCATGGGTAAATAAGGTTTCCCCACCAATAATGATGGGCGAAATGACAGGCACATCTGATTCTTCCAGTTCGAGCAAAAACGCATGCTCTTCCAAAATAGCCTCTCGCGACCAACGTTCGGGCCGATAAAACTTAGCGATGATTGGCTGGTCTTCTTCTAAACCAATTTGATAGACGCGATTTTCGTAGCTGTTAAGCGTTATGTTGCGGCAATCACAGACATAACCAACCGATTCGATGGCGTCCATCACCAGTTCGGGGGTTAGTTGAGAGTATGGATGCGTATTCATAAGTACCTCTGGTCGCAAGCCATTATGCACGCCCTTGCAGCAATCAGATAGGTGTTCTAGATAAATCGAGTATTTGCTTTCAACGTTCTAGCTAAGCACCATCCGCCAACGGTCAATGCCCCAGAATTTTTAAGTAATCTGGCCGCTTGATCCAAGGTCGCGCCAGTAGTCATCACATCATCAATAATTAATACATGCTTACCTTCTAACGATTGTGGCCCGAGTACTAATCCCACATCACCGTATTTCCGTTGTTGGGCATTGAGCTGGCGTTGATCTCGCTTAGATTCTTTAGACAGCGCTCGGCGCAAATGTGGACGCTGATAATGATTACTAATGATCTTGGCCAATTCGTCGCTTAGATTGAATCCTCGCGTAAAAAGCCTTCTTTGCAGCGCGGGAATAGACACAATAACGTCCGGCGTGATTACCCACGGTGGGGCGCTTTGCAACATCAGCTGAGCAAAAAAACGAATATGATGGGTTTTGCCCCGGTCTTTGCATTGCCTTAACCAGATATTCATTGGGGCTTGGTAGGCGAGTGCACAATAAGAATAATCGTAATTAGGCGGCGCTTTCTGACAGCGACCACAGCGCCCCTCGTGGATAATGGGTTCGCTGCATTGTGGGCAGGCTAAACCACTGAAAGGAAGATCGGCATAGCATAATTCGCACAAGCGCGATGTGCTTTGTGAAAATGGGAGGGACTCAGCGTTGTTTGGCGCTAAATCCGATAAGCATAACTCACATTGACAGGTTTGGTTAAATAATGAGCAGATGTCATCATAAAAACTGGGAAAGGTTGACCGTTTGAATCGCATCTTTATCATCCATGATATGCCTGCTATGAATCCTCAGATTATCACACTGTTTGATGCATGGTAGCCCCAAGATTGTAATAGGACTGAATGCCGTTATGAACGCAGAAACGATTCGCCACGATTGGACTGTTGAAGAAACTGAACAGTTACTGAAATTGCCATTCAATGATCTGCTTTTCCGCGCGCAGTCCATCCATCGTCAATTCTTTGATCCAAATGCCGTACAAGTAAGCACTTTGCTGTCCATTAAAACCGGTGCTTGTCCTGAAGACTGCGCTTACTGTCCGCAAAGCTCCCGTTACAGCACGGGCGTGCAACGCGAGCGTATGATGGAAGTAGAAGCCGTCATTGAGAAAGCCAAGGCAGCCAAAGCCGCAGGCTCAGATCGTTTTTGTATGGGTGCCGCTTGGCGCTCGCCGCACGAGCGAGATATGCCTTACGTATTAGCCATGGTAAAAGGCGTCAAAGCATTGGGGCTCGAAACCTGTATGACTCTCGGCATGCTGGATGAAGGCAAGGCCAGCGACTTAGCCGAAGCAGGGTTGGATTATTACAATCACAATCTGGATACCTCGCCAGAGTTTTATGGCGACATAATTACCACGCGCACCTATGCCGATCGTCTGGACACCTTATCTAACGTACGTAATGCCGGTATGAAGGTATGTTCTGGCGGTATTTTAGGCATGGGCGAATCGCATCGCGATCGAGCTGGTTTATTGGTACAGCTGGCCAATTTACCTGCTCACCCCGATTCGGTACCGATCAATCAATTGGTAAAGGTTTCTGGTACACCATTAGAAAACGAAGCAGACCTCGATCCATTAGATTTTATTCGCACCATAGCCGCTGCTCGCATCATGATGCCAAAATCCCATGTGCGCCTCAGTGCTGGGCGCGAAGAAATGTCTGAAGAAATGCAAGCCATGTGCTTTTTTGCCGGTGCAAACTCAATATTTTACGGCGAATGTTTGTTAACCACACCCAATCCTGCGGCCAATAAAGATCAAGCATTATTTGCCAAACTTGGCATCAATACGCAGCATCAAGTGACGGAAGCTCCGCAAGAGTTGGATGATCTTTTGACGCCGGAAGCTCCGAACAATGCATTGTTTTATGACGCTTCTCAGTCATCCGCTGTGCAATAAGTAAAGATCTTATTGTTCTTGTAAACATGCTACAAAAGACAGCTTAATGCCACCCACCGCGGTGGCATTTTGTTTTAGGAATTGGTTAAATATTAATCACCAGCCAGTATTGGCTAATTCAATTATTTCATGATCTAGGAGGCTTTATGAATATTGGTTCAACAGCCGGATCAAGCTTTACCAATGCTGCCAGCAATGTGGTACAGGTGACTGAGCAAGTGCAGCGTGTTGCCCAAGATGTGGCTGATGCCACAACTTCTCGGCCTGTCGAAGGCGTCGGTAAATTGGCCACCGCCATGACCGACTTAAAGCAGCAAGAAGTACAAATGTCGGCGTCAGTCAAAGTGATGCAAGCGGCAGACAGTAATTTAGGTTCTCTTATTGATACAAACGCTTAAATTAATCCTGACGCTTGTATTGATAGCCGCTTTTATTGGTGGCAGCTTGTATTAATAGCCGCTTAAAATGTAACCCCTTCATCTATTCCATAAGGCATCCCAGTGATGCCTTTTTTAATGAACAAAGATTAATCAATGATTGCATTATATTTAGCGGCATTGCTCTGATTGGCGTCATCTTGATCTATTGACATCAGAGCGTCACAAACGTATGTTTCAAACACTTGTTTGAATTGCTGTATTTGCACCTGTAAATACAGCAGATGTCTTGCGTAAGTGAATGCCGATGTAACAGCAAACTAAAGCAGTTATCGTGCTGCATTGTAAAACTCCGTGTTTAGGCTTAAGCGTACCAAGCGTGCTATATCAATTTCTGTATTGATGCTCGTAAATAGGTATTTGCAATACCAATTTTTTTGAATAAATACCGGGCCATCTTCTGTATGCGCTCCGATTAATGAGGTAGAAAATGACTTATAAAGCTCCTATTCGTGACATGAGTTTCGTGTTGAACGAAGTATTTGAAGCCGACAAAGTATGGTCTTCGTTGGCAGGCCTAGAAGGCATGGTTGATGTTGAAACCGCCGACGCCATTTTGGCCGAATGTGGCAAAATCGCCAGCGAAGTATTGGCCCCTCTTAATCGCGAAGGTGACGAAGTTGGTTCGACCTTTAATAACGGCGAAGTGACGGCAGCTCCCGGTTTTAAAGAAGCGTATCAAACTTACGTTGACGCTGGCCTCAATGGTTTAGGCGGCAATCCGAATTATGAAGGCATGGGTATGCCCAAAATGCTGGTTGCCCAAGTCGAAGAAATGGTTCAAGGCGCGAACATGGCCTTTGGTTTGGCGCCTATGTTAACTGCCGGTGCGTGTTTGTCGATTAACGCTCATGGTTCGGATGAATTAAAAGAGAAGTACCTCCCCAATATGTATTCTGGCGTTTGGTCAGGCGCAATGGATTTGACTGAGCCACATGCAGGAACAGACTTAGGTATCATTCGTACCAAAGCCGAGCCAAATTCGGATGGTTCTTACAACGTTTCCGGTACCAAGATATTCATTACTTGGGGGGAGCATGACATGGCGGAAAACATCATTCATTTGGTGTTGGCCAAATTACCAGATGCCCCCGCTGGTCCTAAAGGAATTTCTTTGTTCTTGGTGCCTAAGTTCTTAGTAAACGAAGACGGTTCTCTGGGCGAACGCAACGATATGTCTTGCGGCTCGATCGAACACAAAATGGGCATCAAAGGCTCTGCCACCTGTGTGATGAATTTTGATAACGCCAAAGGTTGGTTGGTCGGCGAAGAAAACAAAGGCTTGGCGTGTATGTTCACGATGATGAACTACGAGCGTTTGGGTGTCGGTATCCAAGGTCTGGGTGTCGCTGAAGCGTCTTACCAAGCAGCTGTTGATTATGCCTTAGAGCGCACTCAAAGCCGTGCTCCGACAGGTGCGGTGGCCAAAGATAAAGCAGCCGATCCAATTGTTGTGCATCCTGATGTACGACGTATGCTAATGACCATGCGTGCGTTTAATGAAGGTGGCCGTGCATTTTCTACCTATGTTGCGAAATGGCTGGATACCGCAAAATTCACTGACAATGCTGATCAAGGTAAACATGCCGAGGCGATGTTGGCTCTGCTAACGCCAGTCGCAAAAGCATTTATGTCAGACATCGCTTTAGAATGTGCCATTGCTGGTCAGCAAGTCTTCGGTGGACATGGATTTATTCGTGAATGGGGCCAAGAACAGCACGTGCGTGATATTCGTATTACCCAAATTTATGAAGGCACCAACGGTATCCAAGCCCTCGATTTGATGGGACGAAAGATTGCTGCCAACAATGGCGCATTTTTCCGTTTGTTTGAGCAAGATGTTAACGACTTTATCGCTTCTCAAAAAGGTGTTGATGGTATTTCTGAGTTTATCGAACCACTGCAAGCGGTGATGACAAACTTGGCAGAGTTGACCCAATGGGTAATTGAGCGCGCGCAAACGAATCCAAACGAGATTGGTGCTGCGTCGGTCGAATATCTGCATGCCTTTGGTTATTGTGCTTATGCGTTTATGTGGGCGCGAATGGCCGCGGTTGCACTACCTAAAGCATCTGAACCTTTCTATCAGGCGAAGCTTTCTACAGCACGCTTCTATTTTCAGCGCTTGTTGCCTCGCTTCGACGGTTTAAGCGGTTCGGTGAAAGGCGGCTCTGAAAGTTTGTTCGAGTTGGATGCAGAGTCCTTTTTGACGGCTTAATGGTTTTTAGTGCAGGCGCTCAAAATGGCGCGTTGCACCTGAAACGAGTATGGCTCTTCAATAAAACGTCAGTGTTCGCATTGGCGTTTTTTTGTTTGTTCTTTTTTTGATAAAACTTAAGGCACCTCTGAAAAATGCAGTGGCGGCTGCGGCTTTCAGGAAAGTGACAGT
>JARGOI010000100.1 GCA_029212275.1 Thalassolituus sp. | reverse complement strand
TTCCCAATCCAACGCAACCTCGTCAAGAGGATAAGGAATGTACTGATCCGCTTCGGCACGGATTTGAAAATCCATTTCGTCTTCTTTGAGATCGGCGGCGGTTTGAATGGTTTTGGTAATAACGGCAGACCCAGCAACGGCCAAGGCCGCTACTCGAGCACCCGTTCGGGAACGCGACACAGCACGACGCAACGCGTCGGCAATGGCTTCTTCGTTGTTAATACTTTGTTCGACAACAGCGTTAGGCGGCAACTTTTCAGTGGCATAAGACTCCACTTGATATCGTGTACCTTGACGGCTCAACTCCAATAACTTAACGGATGTTGAACTTATATCTACGCCGAGAATCGTTTTGTTCTTTTTGTTAAAGAGGCCGGCTAGCACAGAAATTCCTCATCAAATTCGCGAGTTTGCGATCACAAGCTCACTTAATTCCTATATAGTTTTGCATTATAAGCACAATCCTACGAAAAGAACAAAAAACCCGTATAATATAAAGCCCTCGTCGTCACTGGTCCCTATTGGAGTTTGGTTGCCTGAAATCATGAAAACCTCATCATTTTTTATAAAGTTCTTTTTGTGGCTCATTTTGTCTTGTACAGCTGGCTCAGTCATGTTGATCACTGGCATCTATTTATACCTCGCGCCTGAATTACCAGAGGCCGAGCAATTGCTAAATGTTGACCTGCAAACACCACTGCGCTTGTACACAGCAGATGGTAAATTAATCACCGAGTTTGGCGAGAAACGTCGCACGCCAATTACATTTGAGCAAGTACCGCCTCAATTTATCAACGCACTTCTTGCGTCCGAGGATGATGGCTTTTTTGAACACTCAGGAGTAGACGTCAAAGGTCTAGCTCGCGCGGTATTTCAATTAGTCACCACCGGACAAAAAAAGTCAGGAGGCAGCACCATCACTATGCAGGTTGCCAAAAATTACTACCTGACTAGTGAAAAAACCTTCACCCGTAAGTTTACAGAAATCATGTTAGCGTTAAAAATTGAGCGCGCTTTAAGCAAACAACAGATTCTAGAACTCTATATTAATAAAATTTATTTAGGCAAGCGAGCTTACGGAATAGAAGCCGCGAGCCAAGTGTATTACAACAAATCTATTAATGAATTGAGTTTAGCTCAATTGGCAATGATTGCAGGTCTACCGCAAGCACCGTCGGCAGCCAATCCAATCAACAGCCCCAATCGTGCGATATTACGTCGAAATTATGTACTTGCACGCATGCGCAATCTAGAGAAAATCACTCAAGAAGAATTTATAGAAGCGGCGAACGCACCCGTCACTGCTCGTTATTATGGTGCCAATTCAGAAGTGTCTGCACCATACATTGCAGAAATGGTTCGCCGTGAAATGGTCGATCAATACGGTGATGAAGCTTACACAAAAGGCTTCAATGTGTTCACTACGATCAAATCAGACCGACAACTGGCGGCGAACGTCGCAGTTCAAAAAGGGTTGTTAAGCTACGATCGAGATCATGGATACCGGGGACCTGAAAAAAATCTCAACACAATACGCATCACTGATGTACCCAACAATCCGATCTTAGCGGATTGGTTAAAAGTTGCTGATAACTCCTTCGACATCAACTGGCCAGCGACGTTAGAGCAATGGCATACCGAATTAAATAAATACGGTAGCGACGGCCTGATCAACTCGGCAGTGGTTTTAGATACACGCAAAGATGGTGCGCTACTTTACAGTTTAAATGGTTTTGTGTGGTTACCATTTGAGGGAATGGCTTGGGCAGCACCTTACTTATCCATTAACAGTTTTGGTAAAAAACCAACCTCTGTGACGGATGTCATGAAACAAGGTGACATTATTTGGTACGAAATAAACGGCCAGTCGACACGCCTAGCCGAGCGGCCGAAAGCTGAATCTGCATTAGTATCTTTGGACCCAAATTCGGGGGCACTGCAAGCCTTAGTGGGTGGTTTTTCAAATACAGGCAATCAATTCAATCGAGCGATTCAAGCCGAACGTCAACCAGGATCGGCATTCAAGCCTTTCATTTATAGCTCAGCGTTGGCCAATGGCTTGAACACCGCCAGCATTATCAACGACGCACCAGTGGTTTTTGACTCTTCAAAAATTGAAGACATCTGGCGCCCAGACAATAGTAGCGGTAAATTTTACGGCCCAACTCGCATGCGAGAGGCGTTGATTCGCTCACAAAACCTAGTATCCATACGCATGTTGGACCAAATAGGAATGAAAGCCGCGTTTGAGCACATCCGCAAATTCGGCTTTGATACCAGCACAATGAATCGTGATTTATCACTGGCATTAGGGTCTTCGGCGGTAACACCAATGCAACTGGCACGAGCCTACGCCGTTATAGCAAACGATGGCTACTTGATAGATCCTTATTTCATAGAACGCATCGAAGACAGTATGGGTAATGTATTGTATGAAGCGACGCCTAAGATGACTCCGCAACTCGCCCCATTGTGCGGAGGAGTAAACGTTATTAATAATGACAACCTGACTGAACAAAATCATTCTATCGCTCAGTGTGCACCTCGTGTACTGGATAGCGAGAATCGCTTTTTAATGGTCAGCATGATGCAAGATGTCATTCGCAAAGGCACAGGGCGACGAGCTTTGGTATTAAAGCGGGCGGACATTGCGGGTAAAACAGGAACGACTAACGATCAAAAAGACGCTTGGTTTTCTGGTTTTAATCCAGAAGTTGTATCGACTGTTTGGGTTGGACTAGACAGCCCTACCACCTTAGGGCGCTATGCTTCTGGTGGCACTACCGCATTGCCCATATGGATTGACTATATGAGAGTTGCTCTGAAAGATTTACCTGTGGCCAATTATCCACAACCTGAAAATATTTTCAGTGTGCGCATTGATCCTGAAAATGGATTACTGGCTGCACCAGGACAGTCAAATGCTATTTTTGAATACTTCCGTGAAAATGAAATACCTACCCAATACACCCCTTATTACAGCAATGGTCTCGGGGAAGATGTTGGTTTAGATGAAGTTATTCCAGAACAATTATTTTAAAAAATCCCAAAAAGAAATCTAAGAATAGACATAAAAAAAGAGCCAAACGGCTCTTTTTTTATGCCACCATACTCTACAAATCAATCAACTTACCTGGGTTCATGATATTTAACGGATCAAACACCCGTTTCATTGCACGCATGTATTCAATCTCTGCTGTCGAGCGGGTGTATTCCAAGTAAGGTTTTTTGGTCATGCCAACGCCATGCTCTGCTGACACAGAACCACGGTATTTTTCAACTACTTCAAAAACCCACGTCGAGACCTTAGCGCAGCGCTCAAAAAAGACACTTTTCTCTAGGCCTTCCGGTTTCAAAATATTTAAATGTAAATTACCGTCACCAATATGACCGAACCAAATAATTTCAAAGTCTGGATATTCGCGCGCAACGATGTCATCAATATCACGTAAAAATGGCGGCACTTTTGACACCACGACCGAGATATCATTTTTATAAGGTGTCCATTCTGCGATGGTTTCAGAAATGTCTTCACGCAGCCGCCATAAGTTAGCCGCTTGCGTTTCACTTTGACTGATGACGCCATCCACAACCCACTCGTTTTCGAGGCATTGCTCAAAAATCTCCATGGCTAAATTCATATCAGCTTCGTTAATGGCTTCAAATTCAATTAATGCATAAAAATCGGTGCTGGTTTCAAACGGTGCAGGGACATCGCCCCGCGCTAATACTTTACTCATGGCTTTATCAGAAAAGAATTCAAACGCCGTTAAATCCATGCTGTTTTGAAATTGGGTCAACACTTTCATAACATGATCCAATTCTGGAATGCCCAACACCAATACCGTTAAGTTTTTTGGTGGACGAGTCAAACGCATGGTCGCTTCCGTAACAAAGCCTAACGTACCCTCGCCACCAATAAACAGCTGGCGCATGTCATAGCCAGTATTATTTTTCACCAAGTCTTTGTTCAGTTCTAAAATATCGCCTTTACCGGTGACGACCGTAAGACCCGCCACCCAATCTCGTGTCATGCCCCAGCGAATGACTTTAATACCGCCCGCATTGGTCGAAATATTACCGCCAATCTGACTGGAGCCCGCCGAAGCAAAATCAACGGGATAAAATAAACCTTTATCGTCGGCAAATGTTTGCAGTTGTTCGGTAATAACACCTGCGCCACATTTTACCGAACGATCGATGGCATTGAATTCAGTGATTTGATTCATGTAATCAAACGCAACCACGACTTCACCATTCGCAGCGACAGCACCCGCACTTAGCCCAGTGCGACCACCGGAGGGTACCAAAGCAATATGGCGTTCATTCGCGAGCTTCACTATATCGGCGACTTGTTGCGTGTTTTTTGGAAACACGATTGCGCTGGGTTTAGGTGGATAAATCTTCGTCCAATCTTTGCCGAACGTTTCTAGCGAGTCGGCATCAATTCGCACTTTATCAGCCCCCACAATGGGCACTAACAGCTCAACTAGGGCTTCTTGTGTCAATAAGGTCATGAAAATATCCAAAAATGTTAGTCACTGGCCGCAAAATCCAAAAACATCGCAATGAATTGCTGTATTGAGGCTCACTTTATTGGGTACATATGCTAGCATACGCGCCTTATTTTTCGGAGAGCTTTTCTTTGTTACGACGTGCGGGATACGACTATTACTCGGTCTATTTCCTACAAGCAAATGAATCGCCCTCTCTCATTAGACAGGTTTACTGTAAAGGTACTACGCAATGGCACAAACATCCTTGGATAAAAGCAAGATCAAGTTCCTCTTGTTGGAAGGCGTGCATCAGTCGGCGATAGAGACATTAAATGCTGCTGGTTACACCAACATTGAGTACCTCAAAACGGCACTACCGGATGATGAACTCAAAGAAGCTATCAAAGATGCGCATTTTGTTGGTATTCGTTCTCGCACCCAGCTTACTGAAGAAATTTTCGCCGCAGCAGAAAAATTAATTGCCGTTGGCTGTTTTTGTATTGGCACCAACCAAGTTGAATTGAAAGCGGCGACCAAACGTGGTGTTGCCGTGTTCAATGCACCTTATTCCAACACGCGTTCGGTGGCAGAGTTATCGATTGCAGAAATTATTATGTTGATGCGTGGCATTCCAGAGAAAAATGCCGAGTGTCACCGTGGTGGTTGGAGCAAGTCTGCGGACAATTCTTTCGAAATCCGTGGTAAAAAGCTTGGCATTATTGGTTACGGCAGCATTGGTACTCAGCTATCTGTTATGGCAGAAAGCATGGGTATGGAAGTCTTTTTCTACGACGTCGTGACTAAGTTATCTATTGGTAACGCGAAGCAAGTTGGCTCGTTAAACGAACTGCTAAATATGTGTGACGTTATTTCTTTACACGTACCAGAAACCGCTGCCACCAAGTGGATGATGGGTGCGGAACAGTTCGCGGAAATGAAGCAGGGTTCTATTTTATTGAACGCTTCTCGTGGCACCGTGGTCGATATTGATGCATTGGCCGATGCCTTACGCAGCAAAAAATTATTAGGCGCAGCCATTGACGTATTCCCTGTTGAGCCACGCTCCAATAAAGAAGAGTTTATGTCTCCACTGCGCGAATTCGATAACGTTATTCTAACTCCACATGTCGGCGGCTCTACGCTCGAAGCACAAGAAAACATTGGCAAAGAAGTGGGTGAGAAACTAGCGCAATACAGCGACATGGGTACAACAACCTCTTCGGTTAACTTCCCAGAAGTGGCTTTGCCGAGCAACAAAGATGTTCACCGCATTTTGCACATTCACAAAAACGTACCCGGTGTCATGAATGCCATCAACAGCATTTTAGCGGAAAACGATATCAACATTTGTGGACAATACCTCCAAACCGTTGAAGACGTAGGTTACGTAGTGATTGACGTCGCTCGTGATGCTTCTGAATTGGCATTAGAAAAGATTAAAGAAGTCGAAGGCACCATTCGTGCCCGTGTACTTTATTAAAAGCTAAAAGCTCGGCAGAAAGCGTCCAATGGACGCTTTTTTTTGCTCTGCGATTTAGGATTTAGAATCTGTCATCGAATAACCGCTGGTATTCGATTCACCTAAGATCAGCCTGCAGTCAAAGGTATCAGGAATTTCGTTTAAATGATGGGTGACATACAACAAGGTGACTTTTGTCTGCTCGGATAATCGTCGAATAAACGCCAATACCATTTCTCTTCCTATATCATCCAAGCCTTGGCAAGGTTCATCCAGAATCAACAAGGGTGGTTGCTTAATCAGCGCACGAGCAATCAAGACCAAACGCTGCTCGCCATACGATAAATGATGAAGGCTTTGATTGGCTTTTTCTCGTAACCCAATAATAGACAACCAGTGCTCTGCCAACTGACGATCTCGATCGCCTGCTGCTTTATATAACCCAATACTGTCGTACAAACCAGAAATCACTGTGGTTAATACATTAGTCGTTGCACGATATTCCCACTGCAAAGAAGACGAGACTAAACCAATGTGTTTTTTAATATCCCAGATGGTTTCACCAGAGCCTCGTTTCATACCAAAGAGATACAACTCATTGCGGTAGCATTGGGGGTTATCACCCGTAATCATTTGCAACAAACTGGTTTTTCCCGAACCGTTAGGACCCAAAACGGCCCAATGCTGGCCAGGATTTACCGTCCAATTTAACTGAGAAAAAAGTACGTGTTCAGAATATTTAATGGAAGCATTGACCATTCGTACTAACGGCTCCGTTGTCTTTAATGAAAAAACAACGGACGCTTCTGGAAACGGTAATAACGGTCTATCGAAATGCAGCAAGCCTTGTACTTCACTGGCACCAAGAACCTCGGTTCTTGTTCCCTGCTTTAGCAACTGAGCATCATGTACAAACGCCAAATGCGTTATCCATTCAGGCAATTCATCTAAGCGATTAGCGACCCATAGAATTTTTTGACCATGCAAATACAATGTTTGTAACATTGCACTGAGCGCTAACCGGCTATGCGAATCCAAGCCTTCAAAAGGTTCATCCAAAATCAATAGTTCTGGCGATTGACGCACAGCATCAATCAACATGACTTTACGGCTTTCACCCGTTGATAAAGTTCTAAACCCTTGCGATAACAGATGCTGAATATTTAAGGCACTAATCCAATCCGCTATTGGATCTAACGGCGCTAATAAATCGGACACCAAGGTGCCGGGGTCAGCATGATCAAGTAAATCAGATTCGTCTTCTTTACGCTCACGCTCCAGTAGCGCCTTCTGCGCTTCTAAAGAGACATACGCAACGGACTTAGGCAAAGAATCAGCCGTGCCTTCACTCAGAGGAAGATCGTTGACAAACAGACGTGACAAAGCCGTTTTACCACTGCCACTGGTACCGATAATGGCCCAGCACTCGTCAGGGTTTATTGTCCAAGAGGGAACCTTGAGCGTGCGTCCATCATAAAGACGGGCGCGTATTTTGTTGAATAACATAGCGCTCTATCAACCAGGGGGCCACTTCAAATCACGACCACCAATAATGTGCATATGCAGATGGAAAACCGACTGGCCCGCGCCTGCGCCATTATTAATCACCAAACGGAAACGATCACCAAAGCCTTCTTGCTCAGCCACCTTGTTGGCCACCAACATCATATGACCTAACAAAGAAGCATCACCTTCTGAGGCATCACACAAGCGAGGAATCGCCTTACGAGGAATCACCAGAATGTGCATAGGTGCCGCCGGAAACATGTCTCGAAACGCGAGACATTGATCATCTTCATAGACAATATTTGCCTCGGCTTCGCCCCGGGCAATTTTTCCAAAAATAGTATCTTCTGACATTAGATAATCCTTTTTTGCAGCTAAGTAAATCGATCGCAAATCGTGTTCTATTATCAGTATTAATAGCTCCGCTAAGAACCATAACCCCTAACCACGTTTCAATGCGTATATTCCATAACATGGATGATAACAAAAATATGACGTACGCGAGGCATCTTACATCGAGCATGAACAAACCTTTAAACGTTTAGCCCTTCAGCATGCAACCTTTCAGCGTCTAACGAAAAAATAGCCTTTTTCAGCTAATAAATAAAAGATCACTACATAAGCAACGAGTTAACGAGGCTAGAGGAAGTTTGCAATGACAGGGGTCGCACACGACGGGGACGCCCAGTTCTTGACGAGTTCGGCAAGTTTTTTCCATAAAAAAACCCCCGATAGCCTAGCTAACGGGGGTTCGAAATAAGAGCTTGAC
>JARGOI010000099.1 GCA_029212275.1 Thalassolituus sp. | reverse complement strand
GCGCACACGCCAACGATTTATTTACGTCACGACTGGCTTGCTGTAACAAGCGAGTAACTTGTTGACCATAATCCATTTGTTGAAAACGGGGCGAGTTAAAACCAACACGCTGGTTGCTTGCCATCGTCCACTGTCCTTGAGTTCGATATTGATTTGAGCTCAACACTTGACCACTAAAGCCATCAAAGAGCGTTATCTCAAAAGCAAATTGGCGCGTCATACCTAGCGATTTTCTGCCCAAAAGAAAACCAAAATTATCGTTTTCTTCTATTCCTGTCGATACATCCAACATCTGTCCAGTGACCACGTATTGCGCATCATTATCTCGAGCCAAATCAATCAAACCGGATGGTGATAATTGATCGCCATAAAATGTAGGCAGTGTTTTGACACTCAACTTTGTCGATTGACTAACAGAGGATTGAGTTAACAATGATTGGCGAAATACCGCAGGCAATTCTCGTTCGATATCTTCAATATTACCGAGCATCGCTTGCTCTGGGTGGAGTAAAGGAAACCCCAGCACAACCACCGATTTTTGATAATTGTTCGACGCTTGCTGGCACTGAGGAATTTCGGAAACATCGGCGCTAACGGTGACGCGATACACGCCATCGACGGATTCTTCATGAATAATATCGGCACGTTGAATATTGCTGCGACTTTCAATGGTAAGTTGGTCGTCCACCAGCTCACCGTTGTGCATACTTTGCTGACCACTGATAGCCAAACCATGAGTTTGACTAATTTGATGCAAGGCATCCTTGTATGCCATTTCTCGAGCATAGGAAGGTGCACCGGTAATCGCGGCTTCGCCGGTCGCTTTGATTGTCTCAGCCGAAGTTGAAACGCATAAAAAAAACAACATCGTTAGCGCGCTGGTTGGCACAATAGTTTTCACATTAGAACACGCCAATACTGTTCTTTTCTTATGATTCTTTCGATACGGTTTCATATTAAACCTCGCACTTCACGCTTACTCAATAAAGTAAAAACCATTGTTTGTTGTAGAAGCGTCAGTATCGCCAGAAGTGGTCGAATTTAGAGAAGAAACAGCCGCTGAACTGGGTAAGATGTAATTATGTTGCGGCCTGCCACCCAAAGGCACTCGGCAATCGACATTAAAGCGTTGGCGATCTTGAGTCTGCAAGCAATTACGGAAACCTTGATCGACCGTCATTTCTAGAACGGCTTCAACACTGCCATCAGGCAATACATCGGTAGATATCACACTCGCTCCATGCAGATAAGTATCGACATATGAGCGCAACCGGTCATCTTCAACTACCATGTCCTGCACTGTAGTACTGCCCTGCACTTGTGCACCATAAACACGTTCAGCCAAGGTACGATAAGCATCCATTTTGGCTGCACGTATTGCCATAAGACGACGTTGAACAGATGATTGAGTGCCCACCTCTGAAACTGCGCCATAGCCGACAACGCGCAAAATCATTGGTGCTTCAGGATCGACCTCTTGCATGACGGGTCTAAGATAGACATTAGAGCCATTGGGAGCGTTGGAGGCATTTTGATCAACGGTAGGGAAATCAAAATCTGAGGATGATGTATTTGCACACCCTGATACCAATCCGAGCACTAAGGTGAGGCTCAGTCCAGCAACCAAGCCATAGGCATTATCCAAAAAATTCGTTTTTCTCATGACCGACAATCCTAAAAGACACTCTATTTGCTTAAAGACTAGTAGAGTTATCGGCCGTTCGAAAAAAAAATTAACACTAAGCGACTTTTTTATGACGACGAATAAACCACTTTTTCAATACTCCCGCCAACACTTTATGCCATTGATACATCGCCAACCCCGCGAGTAAGATCGCAGCCCCATAGAGCGTACTTTGCTGTAAGCGCTCGTCTTTTAGGACGTAACCCCAAATAATCGCCAGCACGGGAGCGATTAAAGTAATGAGGGTCACTCGTGACGTTGGTAAATACGTCAGTATGTAAAAATACAGCATGAATGCGATTAACGATCCAAAGACAATCAAGTACGACAGACTCACCAGCGTCTCTATTGGCAACGCCTCAAAAGACAACAGTATTTCGGCCACCTCAGGCACACCTACAAACGGTAAGGTCAGAAGATAAAATATTGAAGAGACCAACAGAGTACCGCTGGTTTGCACCATCGGATGCAGACCGGCGTTGGCATGCTTAACCCAAACCGCACTCATGGCAAAACAGAACACTGATACCACCGATCCTAGAACGCCTTTCCAAGCCATCTCATCAACGGTTAGGCGCGACGACACCACCACAGTTAAACCAATCAAGGCAACGACAAGCGCCACGATTCGTACTGGGGTTAATTCGCGCTCACCTAACAACCACCACGCTGCGGCACCAGAAAGCAAAGGCGCAAGCGCATAAATGACGGAGATAAGACCCGAAGGAAGGTATGCCGCTCCCCAATAGACCGACATCATGGCGGCATAAATACCCAAACTGCCAGCGAGATAACTTTGCAGCGCTCGCCTCGATAACATCAGCGGCTGTCGCAGCATCAGCAATACCAACAAAGATAACACCGCGCTGCACCAGATACGCACACTGAGTGAGGTGAAATAATCTAACCCTGACTGGCTAAATTGAATGGCAATCGGTGTGGTCGACCAAATAAAAACGACCATAATGTAGGCGAATATTAATTTCATACTGGACTCTGCAAACTGCTATTGAGTAACGACTTACACATCGGTCACTGGTGGTTAATATTGATAAAAATTTGGGCACAAAAAAGCCGCTATTAAAGCGGCCTCTGAAAATAAAAAATACGACTAATTATTTCCAGACCGCGGCCATCGAGGCCATACCAGCGCAATGCGGCGCAGAGCATAATTTGCCGAGGAGACATGGACAACACGAGAAGTCTCAACATAAGCAACAAACACTGCACACATGCCAAATACACTCGCTTCGAAGAAGGAGTAAAAACCAATGGTACTCTTGTGAGATTGCAGTTTTGCGACGTTAAACATGATCGTTTCGACATTACAATGTATTGATCTGTAACATTACGATTTAATAATGTATTGCACAAGCGTCTTGGTAAAAATCTCGTCTAGGCTTGAAATTAGTTATTTCCTATCCGAGATTTTGTCATGAAGAAACTTTTACTAGCCAGTGCCCTATCCGCTATCTACTTACCAGCGTCTGCCACGCCTTTTATGCCGATGGATGCGCGCGGCTTAGCCATGGGAAATACCGGTGTTGCCAGTGCCAAATTAGCACATGCACCGGCTTACAACCCCTCGTTACTGGCGCAAGCCAAAGACAGCGACGACTTTGCCATCATTTTTCCTCAATTCGGTATCAACGTCGCCGATGAAGATAACGTCATCGATGAAGGGGAACTCATTAACGATGATTTAGTACCTCAATTCGAAGAAGAGTTCTCCGACAGTAACAGTGATAACTTTAATACGGCTATTGATAACGTGAGCGCGAGCGCTGAACAATTATCCATCCAAATTGATTCGCTCGACGATAATGACGGCCGTACAAATCAACAAAAAGCAACTGACTTGAGAAATGATAATAAAAGTTTAGAGGATAATATTCGCGTCCTCCAAACGAAAGTGAATGAGGTTGACGCGATCACAAATGATCTTACTAAGTCATTGGCTTCGATCAGTGGTAATCCGCTGCGTGCTCGCGCTGGGGTGGGGACTGCCATGGCTTTTCCGGGGAAGAAACTGGCAGTAGCTTTGACGGTTCGCGCTGATGCCAATATTTCTGGCCGAGTTTTATTCAGTGATGACGATCTGAATTTGATCAACGGTTATGGCGATGCTGCAAACGGCTATTTAGGTTCCACTGGAGATCTCGTAAGCAGTATCAACAATCTGGCCGACCAAGTTGATACGGGAAGTGTCAATACAGATGATATCAATCAAACCATAGCAAAAGTTGATAACGTCACAAATTACACCTCCGACCCATTACAAACCCAGCAGGGATCAATTTCTATTATTGATGGTGGTGATTTAAATCCAGCAGCCGAAGATCCTGCGTTTGATTCTTATGTCGAAATCGCTGCCATAGCCATTGCCGAAGTAGGCATCAGCTTCGCACGCGAGTTTTCCGCCTCCGATCGCACCTTTACCGTGGGTATTACTCCAAAGTTGCAAAAGGTTGCCACCTATCATGCGGTGCAGCAAATTAGTGAAGAAGACAACGCGCCAGATGTAAAAATTGAAGATTCTGAAATAACCACCAATCACATCAATTTCGACATCGGTGCATCTTTTTACCTAGATAATAGCCATAAGTGGCGTATGGGCGTGGTTGTCTTGGATGCAATTGGCAAAGATTTTGACATTGCTGACGTGGCCATCGACGGTGATGCAGACGGAAGTATCGTTACCGGAACAACCGTCTCTATTTCACCCAAATTAAGAACAGGCGTGTCTTATGAGCACAAATGGTTGACCGTATCGAGCGATCTCGACATTACCCGCAATGAACCGCTAGCCTACGAAAACGCCACACAATACGCGTCGATAGGTATGGAGGCCGACATTGCCAGCTTTATGCAACTTCGCACCGGATTTCGTACTAATTTGGCAGGCAACTCTAACGTGGTATCTGCTGGCTTGGGATTATCTCCTTTTGGTTTGAGCATCGACTTCGCGGTAATGGCCGACATTTCTTCACCAGAACGTGATTTAGGTGCGGCACTGGAAACCGGTTTCCGCTTTTAAAAAAATGCTCTTCTAACCCAGTTGCCATGTCGGTACACTGAAAATACGATGTCGATTTTAAATCGACATCGTGTTTTTTTATTTCGTGAAAGCTTTCAGATCACTTTAAAGGCAGCTCTGAATATTTTAGCGAAATCTTTTAGTAAGAAATAATTGAGAAACGACATGCAAATTTTTTTAGTGGGTGGAGCCGTGCGTGATGCTTTACTAAAGCGTCCGGTTAAAGATAATGATTGGGTTGTGGTCGGTGCTCAGCCAAACGATTTAATCGCCCAAGGTTATGAACAAGTCGGTGCCGATTTCCCCGTTTTCTTACATCCTAGCACCCACGAAGAATACGCCCTTGCCCGCACTGAACGTAAAAGTGGTCGTGGCTATCAGGGGTTTGTTTGTGATTTTTCTCCCAGTGTGACCCTCGAAGACGATTTAATGCGCCGTGATTTGACCATCAATGCCATGGCACAAAACGCTGCGGGGGATATTATCGATCCCTATCATGGCCAAGCCGACTTAGCGGCTAAATTATTACGTCATGTGTCTCCGGCATTTCAAGAAGACCCTTTGCGGGTTTTACGCGTTGCTCGTTTTGCAGCACGTTTCGCCGACCTAGGCTTTCGTGTTGCACCCGAAACGCAGCAATTAATGAGTGACATGGTTGCTAACGGTGAGCTAGAACACTTAGTGTCTGAACGCGTGTGGACCGAAACGCAACGCGCCCTGGGTGAAGCTCAACCCCATGTATTTTTTCAGGTGCTACGCGAGTGTGGCGCACTCAAGGTCTGGTTTCCCGAATTGGATGCCTTATTTGGTGTACCGCAACCCGAACAACATCATCCAGAAATAGATTGCGGCATCCACGCCTTAATGTCACTGACTGCTGCCACAGTACTGTCAAAGCAAACCTCCGTGCGCTGGGCGGCATTAATTCACGATGTTGGTAAAGCAGCGACGCCGCAAGACCAATGGCCACGGCACATTGCTCACGAACAACGAGGCATCGCATTAGTAAAAACATTGTGTCAACGCTTAAAAGCCCCGAAAGATGCCTCTACCTTAGCCTTGTTAGCTTGCGAGTTTCATACCCACGTGCACCGTGCCTTAGAATTAAAAGCCAGTACGTTATTACGTTTGTTCGATCAACTGGATGTCTGGCGCAAACCCGAACGCTTCGAGGATTTTTTATTGGTGTGTATGGCCGATTCTCGTGGTCGCAGCGGCTTAGAAAATGTGAAATATCCACAAGCCAATTGGTGTCGCCAAGTGTTGGCACAAGCACAAACGATTCAAGCAAAAGATGTGTTATCAAAAGAGATACAAGGTGCGGCGATACGCAGTGAATTATTTAATGTGAGAGCGGCGCTTTTAAAGGACTGGATGGAGTCACATCGTTCTGAGTTTGATCACTAGCAGACTCGCAATCACATCGAGAAAGAGGCTGCTCTTTCACACCGTCCCAGTATTCATGTAAAAACTGTCCAGAGCCAGGGCAACGCTCCCAAGGAATTAAATCTAACAATGGGCGTAAGACAAATGCATATTGCCAAATATCCGACCGGGGTAAGTCGACGCCATCAATCACCCCGTTAAGATCGTCGTACATCAAAATATCAATATCAAGGGCACGTGAAGAATATTTAATTGCGTGTTTCTTGCGACCAAACTCTTGTTCAATCACTTTAAGAACAACCGCCAACTCGCCCACAGCCATTTCGGTGTCTACTTCCGCCACTAAGTTGATAAATGCCGGGCCGTCAAAACCAATCGCGGGCGAACCATACCAAGGCGACAGTCGCAAAATGGTGACATCCTCAGATAAACGCTGAATGCCACGCAGAATATTGTCTTCCGGATCAAGATTCGCACCAATGCCAAGATACACCAACGCCATTAACAATCACCGCGTTCAATACACAACCCAACCGCACGCGCTTGTGGTACAACAGCGGGTTTTTCGACCTGAATTTTTAACCACGGCATGCCAAACTCGCGGCGTAAACCATCGGCCAATCGTTCTAATAAAGATTCCAATAATTGAAAATGTTGCTCGCGTACAAAGCGCTCGATGTATTCGGTCACGGCCTGATAATTCAATGCATGCACCAAATCATCGGTTTGCGCTGCCAAGCGAATGTCCCACGCCATCTCCAAGTCGAACACCAGCGGCTGACGCACATGCTTTTCCCAATCGTAAACACCAATGACCGCATCTACTTTTAAACCACGAATAAATACCTTATCCATTCACCCTCACCGACACTTAAGTAGAAACTGAACCAGCGTCCAGCGCCGATAAGTCTGTTAGTGGCCAACGTGGCACACAACTGATGGCCAAGTCATCGTTCTCAAAAGCCAATAGGCGCTGAGTACCTGCATACGCAATCATGGCGCCATTGTCAGTACATAATTCTGGGCGCGGATAAAATACTTGGCCACCCATGCCCTCGATCATCTCACGCAGACGTGCACGCAATTTTTTGTTGGCACCCACGCCACCGGCAATGATCAAGCGCTGCACCCCCGTTTGCTCGACCGCACGCTTGCATTTAATCGCCAAGGTTTCGACCACCGCATGCTGGAACCCCGCCGCAATATCGGCTTTGTCTTGGTGCGCTAGCACCGCATTCGTAACCCCGTCCAATTCGACGTTCTGGGCACACTCTAAAATTTTAGTGCGGGTGAAGGTTTTTAATCCGCTAAAACTAAAATCCAAGCCCGGACGATCGGTCATTGGGCGTGGAAATTTGAAACGCAGTGCATCGCCCTGTTCGGCTAGTTGGCTCAACTGCGGGCCACCGGGGTATGGTAGGTCCATCATTTTCGCTGCTTTATCAAAAGCTTCGCCCGCAGCATCATCAAGGGACTCGCCCAACAAGGTATAGCGACCTACACCCTCTACTTGGACCAATTGGGTATGTCCGCCCGATACCAGTAAGGCAATAAAAGGAAACTTAGGTGATTCGTCTTCTAGCATGGGGGCCAACAAATGGCCTTCCATATGATGCACACCAATGGCAGGGACTTCCAACGCCCACGCCAGACTGCGTCCCAAGCAGGCGCCTACTAATAGCGCGCCAACTAACCCCGGGCCGCGGGTATAAGCGATACCGTCCAAATCTTGCAGCGTGAGGCCAGCATCTGCCATCACCTCGCGAATGAGCGGAATCGCTTTGCGGACGTGATCACGTGAAGCTAATTCCGGCACCACGCCGCCGTATTCGGCGTGCACAGCGATTTGCGAGTAAATTCGATGTGCCAGCAAGCCTTGCTCGCTGTCGTACAATGCAATGCCTGTCTCGTCGCAGGATGTTTCTAACCCCAATACGCGCAATGTCTGTCCTCTCGTTTTTACTTACCAAAATAGGTCTATACTGATCGGCATCATGAAAATAATGGTTGCAGGTAAATAAAACATAACCCGCCCAGCGCGCATGATACTGTTCACTGCGCTGTCGCACCAGCCCAGTGAAAATGCCGTTTGTCATTTCGCTTTGCATTCTTTGTACAAAGACTATAGAATGCCCGCCCTCTGACTGAGGCTGTGATTTGCCTCAAACAAACTGACCAATAAAGTAGGTGATTGGATGCCAGCTGTTAAAGTAAAAGAAAACGAACCATTTG
>JARGOI010000098.1:4095-8360 GCA_029212275.1 Thalassolituus sp. | reverse complement strand
GATTGATGTTAATGACGGGTCCTTAACAAGATCAACAACAAAGATATAAAGTGTTTACAGGTCACGCCCCTCACTAACTATAAAGAGGGGCTTTCAGGAAAATAACATTTCTGTGTTGCTACTTTTTGACGTGACCCGCTGTGACCACCATGGATGGTGGAAATGCAGGTTTTGCAGGAGCAAAAACCTGCCCCAAAGTAGCGCCTTGAAATGTCACTTTCCTTAAAGCCGCAGCCGCCACTGCATTTTTCAGAGGTGCCCTAGATATGTTCTAGATTTTTCTAATTGAAACCAATATCTGACTGAGCTAAAAGGCGTTGCGTTAAATCGCAGCGCCTTTTTTTTACCAAAGATCACCATAATGTTCACGGTGGCAAAGGAACAGTCTGACGTCTAATTCTAGCTGAAAGTAATTAGGCTCCATATGCTGACACAATTTATAAAAGGCTTTGTTGTGCTGTTTTTCACGCAAATGGGCTAACTCATGCACGATGATCATTCTTAAAAACGCTTCAGGTGTGTTGCGAAATAAAGACGAAATGCGCACTTCATTTTTAGCCTTAAGCTTGTTGCCTTGCACACGACTGACAAAAGTATGCAGCCCGAGTGCATTATCAATGACGTGAATTTTATCATCGTAAATCACTTTGCTAATGGGAGGAGACGAGCGTAAGTAAGTATTTTTAATATCAAAAGCAAAATCGTACAGCGCATTTGCGGAGGTTAATGTGTGTTTTTCGGGATGTCGATTCTTTAAAATGTCGCCGAGTTTATTACTATCGAGCAATTCACTGGCCTGACGTTGCACGTCGGGCGAATAACTAGATAAATAACGTAATGAGTTGGATGTGGTCATAGTGATGGCTATATTGCGACTTTAAGTAAGAGCATCTTACCTTATCTCAGAGATTTCTGAACAAATCACGGCATATTTCAAAATCCCTGTTACGCGTTCTCTTATGATAGTATTCCCCGAAAATTGCACCGAAAAACATAGAATATTACCATTCAACTAACTGAGTATTAGGTTTCTTGTGACACATACTAATTCTGCCGTCATTGCCTTGTGCAACCCTAAAAGTCCTTCCAATGTAGGGGCCGTGATGCGTGCCGCAGGATGTTACGAGGCAATGGCCGTTTATTACACGGGTCAACGTTTTGAGCGTGCAGCTAAATATCAGCAAGACACCAATAATATCAGCCAGAAAATTCCATTAACGGCAGCCGAATCATTTATCGAATTTGCCCAGCCCTATCAAAAGCTAGTCTGTGTTGAACTGGCGGAGGGCGCTATTCCTTTACCTGAGTTTGAGCATCCCGAACATGCCGTCTATGTCTTTGGGCCCGAAGACGGCTCGATTGATCAAGCCGTGGTGGATGTTGCCGATGCGGTGGTGTATGTGCCAACCATTGGCTGTATGAATTTAGCGGCCACGGTCAATGTATTGCTCTATGATCGCTTAGCTAAAAAACAAACCACGATCAATCACGCAGAGCTAATTAAACAAAGCCGAGATAGAAACAATCGGCTTAAGTTTAACCGTCCGCGCTAGACGTAAGATACTAAGGCGTTATTTAGCGTCGACCGAATTACTCATCGCTTGTTCAAATGAGGCTTTAATTTCGTTCATACGTCGACTGTTTTTACCTAAATCACTCAAGCCAAGGCGTGATGCAGAGCGTACTTCAATCGCATCGTCTTTGATTAAAAATTCGGCATCATCACGAAAACGAAACACCGCTGTAATAAAGGTTGCCTGAATATAATTTCCATCATTTTCGCGAATTTCGCAACGCGGGTACGCGTTTAAGACTTCTACTAACATTTTTTTCGCCTTAGCTGGCGATCCTTCAAATTCAAACGCAGCGTAGTTATGCATCCCATCGTCTTGGGACGATATACAGTTGGGTGTTACCGGGCAGTTCGCTAATTTCTGATCGCTGACGCCTTTCGCCACCGAACCAATACTGCAGCCAGTCATTGCGAACACCATAAACATCGTCATGAATCGTGCGACCAATGAGAAGTGATGTGCTAGAGATTGATTAAAAAAATAAGAACGCTGATAGATTTGCATTGCAAAGCCCTGTTAGATAAGTTGTCTTGAGACGACATTTTTGCTGTAGTCTATGTGTAAATCGGTGTCTAAAGTTGTGCAGATTTTGTCCGAGATTAGTAATGTAATTCGTTAAAGTCTGCTTAAGTAATACGTCAGAGAGCGCTTAAGTAAAATGACGAACTTAATGGCAAATATTCACTCCTACTTAACCATAATGGCAGTCGTAACTAATGTGCTGCTCAATATTGAAATCTATTCAGCACTGAAGCGGTGCATCGCAGGTGCCGCGCTCATAGCTTACAGATAAGCAATACAAAATAGTCAATAAAAAGACAGATAACAAAAAGATAGACAACACAAAGCACAAAATAACGTCAAAACTTAGGAGAATTTATGATCATCAAAGATATTCCAGCCTTGGGTCTCGGCACGTTTCGGCTGCAAGGTGAACAAGCTTACCAAGCGGTCACAGACGCACTGGATGTCGGTTTTCGTCATATAGATACTGCTCAAATCTATGATAACGAATCGGAAGTAGGGCAGGCACTGGTCGACAGTGAAGTGCCCCGCGAAGAGTATTTTTTAACTACTAAAGTGTGGCGCACACATTTAAATCGCACTGGATTCATTCCCAGCGTTAAAGAAAGCTTAGAAAAGCTAGGCACTGACTATGTCGACTTATTGCTTATTCACTGGCCTTCTCCAGAAGATAAAACTCCGATGGATGAGTACCTTGGTGAATTAGTTAAAGCAAAAGAGATGGGACTGACCAAACATATTGGTGTTTCTAACTTTACCATTGCCCAACTTAAAGAAGCCTTACATATTTTGCCTTCAGGCAGCTTGTACGTGAATCAAATTGAAGTTCAACCCTTTATGCAAAACCGTGAAGTCCGTGCATTTTGTGCCACAAATGATGTCAAAGTTACTGGTTATAACCCTTTCTATGTTGGTGAAGTACTTAAAGATGAAGTGATTTTGGCGATAGCTAAAAAGCACAACACCTCTGCAGCTCAGGTAGCACTGGCTTGGCAATTACAAAGTGGGCTGATTACCATTCCCGCATCCACCAATATTGAACACATGCGCGATAATTTCAACAGTACTCGTTTGACCTTAGCGTCTGACGATCTGGTCGCCATTGGTAAGTTGGATCGTGGCGACCGTAAAATCGATCCAAGCTTTGCACCCGACTGGGACTAAGAAGAGAAAGACTGATTACAAAGTGGGATTGAAGAAAATTGGTTAGCTCGCAATGGGCTAACCAGACTTAGATCAAGATGAAGGCATCTAATCAGTGTATGGTTATATATTGATTGATGGTGAAAGCCTTAACCCTTTTTGCAATCATCTTGGGCTATTAATTTGGAACGTGACAAATGCTTAGCTAAAGCAATACGGCATTATTTGGATTTGCCTCATAATGTTGTTCCTAAATCTAGGCATACACAATGACACAACGCATTTCTATTTTTGTCGACGTACAGAATATTTACTACACCACGCGAGACGCCTATGGGCAGAACTTCAATTATCAAGCGTTTTGGGATCAGCTTACTGAAGGTCGAGAAGTCGTTCGAGCGGTCGCTTATGCCATAGATCGCGGAGATGCGGCGCAGATGAATTTTCAGCGTATTTTGCATCAAATTGGTTTTGAAATTCGTCTTAAACCTTACATTCAACGACGTGATGGCTCTGCCAAAGGCGATTGGGATGTCGGAATTACCATCGATTTACTGGATGCCGCGCCGCTCTCGGATATCGTGGTGTTGCTGTCGGGCGACGGTGATTTTGATTTGGCACTCGAGCGAGTAAAAACAGACGGGGCAAAAACCTGGGTGTATGGTGTTCCTGCATTAACTGCGCAAGCATTGGTTAAAGCTTGCGATGAATTTTATGCGATTGATGACGCACTGTTGCTGCCTAAGCCTTCCTCAAGAAAGTAGCTCTATTCTTTTCTGATTTCTTCTATGACATGGCTAACCTCTGTATTCAATAAGGTTCGCCATCCGTCATTCCCTGATTTACTATGTTCCGTACAACACAATTCTAAAATAAATAGGATTCGCAATCACATAGCTCTGCTGTGTGCCCAATGCGATCTTAACATCCTAAAAGGAAGACACCTGATGGACCAAATTTTTAATACACTTTTTTCAATCGAAGTGTTTTTGTTTATTGTCGTTCTTGTCATATTGATCAAGA
>JARGOI010000098.1:1508-3995 GCA_029212275.1 Thalassolituus sp. | reverse complement strand
CTTTTTTCAATCGAAGTGTTTTTGTTTATTGTCGTTCTTGTCATATTGATCAAGAGCGTTATTTTAGTCCCGCAAAATGAAGCTTGGATTATCGAACGCTTTGGGCGATACAACGCCAGCAAAGAGGCTGGTTTGGGCTTTATCATTCCTTTTATTGATCGTATTTCTGGCGTACGCAGCTTAAAAGAACAAGCTGTGGATGTGCCCAGCCAATCGACGATCACCCGCGATAACATCACCTTGACCGTCGACGGCGTCTTGTATTTCCGTGTGATTGATCCTTACAAAGCTACTTATGGAGTCGATGATTATATTTTTGCAGTGACTCAGTTGGCACAAACCACCATGCGTTCGGAGTTGGGCAAACTGGAACTGGATAAAACCTTCGAAGAGCGTGCCGCGCTGAATGCCAGTATCGTTTTTTCTATTAATGACGCAGCAGAGCCTTGGGGCATTCAGGTGATGCGTTACGAAATTAAGGACATCACGCCGCCCACCTCGGTGATGGAAGCTATGGAAGCGCAAATGAAAGCGGAGCGCGTAAAGCGCGCGCACATTCTAGAGTCCGAAGGTGCTCGTCAGTCGGCCATCAACAACGCTGAAGGTGAAAAACAAGCCCGTGTATTAAAAGCCGAAGCGGATAAACAAGAACAAATCTTGCGTGCTGAGGGTGAAGCCTTGGCCATTCGCAAAGTGGCCGAAGCCCAAGCCGAGGCGTTGGTGACGATCGGTGCCGCCGCTAATACCCCAAATGGTGAAAAAGCCATGCAGTTGGACTTGGGTATTAAGGCCATTGAAGCCCGCCAAGCCATTGCCAAAGAATCTTCCGTTATTTTGTTGCCGGATGGCGCTACCGACATCGCCAGTGTGGTTGCTCAGGCAATGGCGATTTCGAAAAAATTAGGCGCCAAGGAGTAAATGCTTTGCTGAGTTTAGATACCGGATTAGTGATTGGTGGTCTTAGTTTATTGGCCATCGAAATTTTGCTGTTGGGCATGGGCACTTTTTTCTTATTCTTTATCGGTGTGGCGCTGTTAGTTTCCGGTGGTCTGATGATGATCGATCTGATACCACACACGGCGGCGGCTGCTATATGGAGTACGGTTCTGTTCACCATTATTGCCACCGTGCTTTTATGGCGGCCTTTGCATCGTTTGCAAGCAACCGTGGAGCCACCAAGCGATTCTGGGGATTTTGCCAATGACCTAGAATTTGAATTAAAAACGAACATCGATATCAACGGCGGTGATGTTTATCGCTATTCGGGTATTGATTGGAAGTTAAAAAGTAAAAGTCCCATCGTCGCTGGCACGCGAGTGAAGGTCGTCAGGAAGGAAGTGGGTGTGTTTTGGGTTGAAGCGGTCGGCTAGATTTTAATAAGAGGTGTCCTAGTGCCTCGAAAATATCCAAATTAAGCAAAATACCGTCTTAAATAATTGAGCAATTATCAGAATTCAACGTTGTCTTAGGTTTGCGCTTGCTTTTTTAATCATTGACCATAACATGCGCGTTTAACTATCCATCACTAACAAACTTAGTGAAGGCAAATTGAATCATCTATTCATTGTTAACATAGGGAATTATTCATGAGCACAATACATTTTGTCGGCGGTGAAAAAGGCGGCGTGGGTAAATCGGTTATGTCGCGTTTGCTATCGCAGTATTGCATTGATACCCAAAAAGTTTACGTCGGTTTTGATGCTGATCAATCGCACGGCACATTGACGCGTTTTTACCCTGAATTCACTCAATCGTTAGATATCAGTGTTTATGAAGATGCCGATAAAATTTTTGAAGCGGCCGTTATCGAAGACGTGAATGTGGTGGTGGATTTACCGGCGCAAAGCGAACGTTTTTTGACCCATTGGATGGAAGAAAACGACATAGCGGATATGTTTGAAGAAGCCGAAATTCGTTGCATCTACTGGTATGTTGTTGATGATGGTTTAGATTCAGCCAATCTAGTCGCTAATTTTTTAACTAAATACGGTAAGCAATTACCCATCGTGTTGGTAAAAAACCATGGTCGTGGCCAGGATTTTTCTGCACTAGACAAAGTCCTTGGTCAGAAAAATCTTCATGCAACCGAGCAAATTGAACTGCCAGAGTTGTATGCGTCTACCATGAGTAACATTGATCATCTGAATATCAACTTTTGGGCGGCTGCTAATCAAACTGAGCGTCCAGGCGGTGTGTTAGGCTTGATGGAGCGTCAGCGTACCCGCGTATGGATCAAGAAAGCCTATTCTCAAATCGAAGGTATTATCGAGAAATCCTAAGTTTTGATCTGAATTTAGAAACTTAAGCAAAAAAAAAGCACGGCGCCAGCCGTGCTTTTTTGTATTCATCGTTCTTCAGCATTTAAACGTTTTGATTCTCTGACAACTGGTGCAATTCACCTTTGTAATAAGCTTCAACACGTGGGTTCATTACTTTAAACCAAAGCGATGGAATCACTGCCAGTACTACCATGCCAGCGTAGCCGCT
>JARGOI010000098.1:0-1408 GCA_029212275.1 Thalassolituus sp. | reverse complement strand
GCGAAGAAGCTTTGCACGATAAAGAACAGGGCACCCAACCAACCGAAGAATACGCCGCCAATCACAGCGAACAATACGGAAATACTGTACCACCAAATTAATTCGTTTCTCCAATGGAAGGCAGAAAGACCTTTACGCTTAAGTTTTGCTGCTTCTAAGCGCCATGCATTCATAAAGTTGTGAGCGTAAGCGTGTGGCAAAAACTCATACAATGTTTGGTTGTAGCGTGATGATGAAGCATCTTCAGGTGTTGAAACATGCACGTGGTGACCACGGATATGTTCGACTTTAAAACCAGCATAGGTGACCAGTGCGAGTAACAAACCACCAGTCCACTGTTCAATTTTAGAATCTTTGTGAATCAGTTCGTGGCCGACGTTAATGCACACAATCCCCATGATGATGCCGGTTGATAACAACAGACCAAACTTACCGAGCAGACCTATTTGTGGGCTGGCAAACAAGTAGGCACCGTAAAAAACCGTTACTGCCATCACAGGTAAGGTCATAATGGTTAAGAAGGGGTACCACAATTCTTTGCTCATTGACGGTACGTCGACTTCTTCATCAGGGTTGAAAGGATCTTTCCCAATTAAATGATCAAATATTGGAATAATACCGAAAACGGCAAACACAGGAAAAAACCACCACATATCATATTGAGCGCCAGTGGCATTCCATGCGTAGTAAGTGAGCGGCAACAAAATAGCAGGGATCAGTGCAACCAAATAACCATATTTTTTTAGCTGCATACGCCAATCAGTGGCAGGAATGACGGTAGCTGTTTTGGTGTTCATAACAGAACTCCTTTAATGTGCGATTGTGATCGAGTTGTTTATACATCGTGTCGTATTGTCCTACAATCTAACAATATTTGAATAAAGTGAAAGGTGGAGAGTGGCCAATTTCATGTAAATTGTAGTTAAGATCTGGCAGATTTATCTGTGTTAAGTTGTATTAAAGGGTTAACTTTGACTTAAATTCATTATCATTATGTACCTTAAGCCAGTAACCATGCGGTGTCTAGCTAAGAGGTCTATTTTCGCCAAGACACACATGGAGAGTGTCCTATCGCGCAATATCAACCGCTGATAAGTCTTAATAAGTCGAAAAATATGTCGAAAATACATCAGCATCCATCGGCGGATAACAAAAATGGCGCTGCAAAGAATTATGTTCAGTTAACTTCAGTTAAGTAAAAAAACATGGAAGATCAAGCGAATCGCTAAATAGCAGCAAAAATAGTAGAGAAATCGCTATGCCTTTGTAGTCATAACAGATTGCTTGCCATACAATCTGACGATAAAAAATGTAACGTCCTTGGCTTAAATTGGACAGAAATTTTGCATCAGACGTGCATGGTAGCTCCGTCAACCAAGTACCTTCTATGCGACGCATACAATCGGAA
>JARGOI010000097.1:3772-8373 GCA_029212275.1 Thalassolituus sp. | reverse complement strand
ACGAGGAATACACATGAGCACGTTTGCACTGGCCATTGGTGTTGGTACTAAAAATCAAAAAGGCGAATGGTTGGAAGTTTATTACCAAAAACCACTGCTTTACCCAAGCCCAGCTTTGGTTGTCGCGGCCCAAAATACTTTAGGGTTTACCCGTGGTAATGAAGCCATTGAACCAAGCAAAGCCAAGCTTTCTGCGTTCGCCAAAGCCATCGAAGGAATCGACAGTGCCCAAGCGGAGTTAGCGGAAGCCTGCACAGACAGTAAGCGTCCGGTGGTGATCACTGTTTTGCAATCTGACGAGCAATCGGTCTCTACGCCAGAAGTTTATTTGAAGCTTCACTTGCTATCACACCGCTTAGTAAAGCCACATGGCGTGAACCTAAACGGTATGTTTGGCCTGCTGCCTAACGTCGCTTGGACCAATAAAGGTGCCATTGATATGGCCGAGCTAGCCGACGCGCAGCTAAAAGCTCGCTTAAATGGCAAGCTGCTGAGCGTGAATAGCGTTGATAAATTCCCACGTATGACCGACTACGTGGTGCCATCGGGTGTTCGTATTGCGCACACTGCGCGCGTTCGTTTAGGCGCTCATATTGGCGAAGGCACCACTATCATGCATGAAGGCTTTGTGAACTTTAATGCCGGCACCTTGGGGGTTTCTATGGTAGAAGGTCGAATCTCTGCTGGCGTTGTAGTCGGTGACGGTTCCGATTTAGGCGGTGGTTGCTCAACCATGGGCACACTTTCTGGTGGCGGTAACATCATCATATCAGTTGGCGAAAAATGCTTGCTAGGCGCCAACTCTGGTATTGGCATTCCATTAGGCGATCGTTGCACCGTAGAATCTGGATTGTACGTCACCGCTGGCACCAAGATTCAGGTACTGGACGATCAGAAAAACATCGTAGATACGGTCAAAGGCCGCGATTTGGCTGGTAAATCTGACCTTCTATTCCGTCGTAACTCAATTACCGGCACAGTGGAATGCGTTACCAACAAGAGTGCGATTGCCCTGAACGAAGAGCTGCACGCGAATAACTAATAATTAGTTATTTAGGCTGAGTTGTTTTGATTTTCCCCCTCATAGTTATGAGGGGGTATTATTTAGGTCACGATGCTTGGCATAAAACTTCAGAAATTGCAGGTATAACCGGCGTTCGTGCTGTAATTGAAAGAATCTAAAGGCACCAATACATTCTCACCTACTTTTAAACTTCCCCCGCAATCAAAACGATTCGGATCAACTAATCCGGCTGGGTTTACTTTTATATTGGTTCCCTTAATTCCCCACGTACAAATATTGTCATCCCCGGTACTTCTCTCGCAAAATACCTTTACATAGACATCAACAGGATTCGTAGGATCACTATAATCGTAATCATTACCATTATCTGACTCTAATAAAAAATCACTGTCATTAACGTCCCACTCTATCGTTCCAGCTTTGGTTGATGGTGTGACTAATTTTTCATAAGGATCACCTTGATCGTTTTTAACAAAATTTTGTTCGATCGAATTTTGTAATAGGAAGAATATTTGGTCATCTAATATCGGACCTTTATCAAAAACAGTTATTTGTGAACGACTAGAGGGAGACAATAAGATAGGATCATTTAAGGTAACTAATCGATCACTAAAGTTAACAGACAAAACCACGGAGTCGGAAGGTATGTTTATATTTGGTACATTAAAAGTGAGTGTTTGTGAGTTTACAACTTCGAAATCGGAAATCTTAATGGATTCTTCAATACCAGCGCCATTCAAATAATTTAACTCAATGAAAGCATCATCATTTAATAATTCAAATCCATTACCCAGCAACTTATGTTGTCTTCCAACACTGAGACGACTTGGATCTGTTTTATCAAGCCTGAATCCACCGCTATAATTGATTTCTCCCACAGGAATTGTGACTGTTTGATCTGGAAAACCATTAAATGTCATATGATCATAAACTAGGCTTACCTTAACTTTTCCTGTATCCAGAGATTCAATACTATTACGCAACTCACTATAAGGGATAGCTATATCCGTATCGGCTATGTTAGATTCGATTAAATGATTGGGTTGAACTCGAAAGTATCCAGTTCTTGGACCAAAAGGTCCCGTGGTACGAAACTTAATTTTAGGAAAATATAAGTTTTCTTCTAAATTTGGTGTTAGTTTATTTGCTAATCGTCTACCTTCAATTCTTATCAAACCATTCGAATCATCTATATTTACTGTATCACCCGACGTAGAAAAGCTTGTTACAACTGCTGCAGGAGATATATCAAAGGTAATCTTTTCAGGTGCGATCGCAAAAGCAATACTTCTACTCGATGCTGAAATAATGGTTTTTAATGGTTCAGGTATTAACTTATCAATGGTGTACTCAGCGAGTTTACTTTTTACTCGTTTTTTTACTTCTGCTCTTAAAGCTTGATCTGATGAGCAATTGTCTGGCGATTCATCAACGGCATATTTTTTATATGCTTCCACTACAGGCTTATAAACGTCCGAATAAAAGAAATTATTGATGTCTGTAATACTATTGATTTTATTCGGATCATTTAAAGTTTTCGAGAAATAACCACGCGTAACACTATTGATTAATTCATCAACCACAATTTTTTCATATAAACACTTAATGATAGGATCATCGACTGGTAAATATTCATCCATAGTACCCACCAGAAGCTTTTTAATAGTTTTTTCTAGTACCGATTTAAACAATAACTTATCGCGAATTTCATACTCTGTAGCCGACAGAGTTACCGCGTTACCATCTCTTGCACCCGTCTCTTTGAATAGTCCAAGACCACCCGTTAAGACATCGACTTTACAAGATTGCATCTTGCATAAGGATTTTTTTGACCTATCTGCTAAAAAACCCACTTCTGGCGTATTCAATATTCCAGCAATACCACCTGGAGAGGGACCAATGAAATCATTCAGATTAGAATTAGCATAAGTAGACAAAATATTATTCTTACTATCGCGTACTTGAGCACTTAGGAAAATAGGATTTTTATTTAGAACACAAATATCCGAAGGCCATAGATCAGCAGGAGTTTGCTCTAATTTTACGCAATCACCGCTCGAACCTTGAGCAATAGCAACAAATGAATACTCTTTACCAAAACTATCGCCACGACTGGTAGATGCTTTAGACGTAATCAAAAGCTTAAAAATATCAGGATCTGCATTGGCAAAAAAATCATCAAATATACCCATAGACGAAATAGGAGTTCTCCAGGGAATGCCTTCACTTAACCACGATAAATATAAGCGATAGAAGTCAGCTTGATTTCCATTGAGTTGCTTTATTAAAGCTTGATAAACTTCTGGCTTCGCAATAGTAACATCAGGAATCAAGCTGCGTTTTATTAACCAATCAGAATTAAGATCAGTTTCAGAAATTTGTTGAAACAACCAACTTTCGAGGGTTGATTCAGCACCGACGTAATATTCATTTTTGTCGGGCCAAATAATTACACTCAGCAAATCATCAATTGATGGATGAGAAAGATATATTTGCTGAACTATCCCAGCCTTCACCGTCAAATCTAATATCGTAGATAACTCTTTTTTAACATAAGGGTTAATGAACATCCAACCTTCCGATTGCAGATTATCAGCCGTATTAAGACGAATATTACGGTTTAATAACAGTTGAATGTCGCGAAAGAAATTTTCTGAAACAGACCATGATAAACGTGTGTTATTGGGATTTTCTGGTAATAACACGCGTACTATTGAATCACCCAAAGGTAAAAAATCAACCAACTCATCGCCCATCTTAAGCGTTTCCAGTTGTGATAAGTTCTCACCACTTAGTAATACTTCTGTATTGACCCACAATATCTCTTCTACCGGATAGATGAGAGGACTGCCAGACGGAAACCATGCTATTTTTTGGCTATCAGAAATTACAGTATCAATAATAATTGCTATTCGAGTTGCATCAAACTCTGGTGCCAATACAGAAATATCACCTGAGGTTGTAAAATTCACCGGTTCTGAATATACGTAACCGTTCCCGGCCCATTGAATCCAAATTTTTTCAGTCATTGAAGGCAAGTCTGAAAGAGATATTCGTACCAACTCACCTGCAATGACTGTGTTTTTTAAGGTAACAGAAACAGTCGTGTCCCGCTCAGTGGAAACGTCAAAGGTGATATTATTACTTTCACTCATTGGATTAGGATATTGATTAGGCTCAGGATCTTCTGTATCCGCAATACCGTCGTTATCTCGATCCTCAAAAGCAAATACGACTGAATCTTCCAAGATATCTGAATTAGGTTCATCAATATCAGGCGCATCTTCAACCTCGTCATCTACTTCTAATGTGGGTATTGACGAAGTTGGCTGACGTTGAATACTGTCGGTGTTATCAATATTAGAAGATGCGCCACCGCAAGAAATTAACTGAAAACTTAATATTAAAAGCAACACACTGACGTTACACTTTTTCATGGCATGACCTCCAGTTCAACGTCCATTAAAATGTCATTACCTTGTCCATCACTTACTGGGATAGAAATTGTGTTGATACCTTGTGCTTGCTCCCCTGTATAAATGAAATAACTTGAAGAAAAATCTCCATTCGTGCTAAA
>JARGOI010000097.1:0-3672 GCA_029212275.1 Thalassolituus sp. | reverse complement strand
ATCATAAGAAATGTATTACCAATCACTACATACTTAGAGTCAAATGAATTCGTTGGTATTTCTGCACGTATAACTTCGTTACCAAAATTATCTAGCTCAGATACTCGAACGACAGAGGTGAATATTCCATTCGATTCACGGCTAATACTGGTAAGCATTAACATTTTTTCGTTGAATTTTAACAATCTAAATATATTCGCATTATCTTCTTCAACGGCATACAGATTAGAAAGCTCTGTACTACCATCATTCATAGTACATGCAATTGCTTTAGGCGATATCAAACAACTTCTATCTTGCAAGATAAGTGATGAAGATGAATATGATTCGCATTGTATATTCGTATCTATGAAGCTGGAGGTTGACTTATCCAGTAACTCCCATGTATTGAAGTTTCCACAGGTATAGAGCTGGTCAAGGTGCCCTATAACACTGGAGAATAAGCCATAAAACCCATTATTAATAACACTGCCATTTCCCGAATTTGATAACCAGAAAATAATTCCTGAACTTAAATTAAGATCATAACCATCAAAATATATCTCTTCGCTTTTACTATTAGATAATATGTTACTAATACTTATGTCCGTATTTGGCGCTTTATATAAGATTGATGTCCCTGTAGATGGTCTCCAGCTAGATATTTGAGGTGGAAGATTATTAATACCTGGTAATTCAATCCAAGCAACACCGTCAGCCCAAGGTACTAGATTTCTAGAAGCTCTAGTCGATAAAGATAATTCTCCAGTATTTGCCAATTCAAATTCATAGCCATTCGATAATTGCTTAACAGTAATGCTTTCTGGAATACCGGACGGTGTAGAGAAAATCATGCTGTCACCATCTGGATCGACAACGTACTGATTAAGGTCAGACCATAAAATAGTAGTATTACTGCCAGCCGTTAACTGATATCTGGGTGTGGTTAGCTGAAAAGGCGGATCTTGTACTGGATTAACTTGAATACTAATATTTTCGCTATCTGAATTGCCTATTTTATTAGTCACTGTTAATTCAAAAACTACAAACTCAGAACTAAGAACATTAGGTAAAATAATTATCGTTTCAGAATTCATTGGGTCATTAATCGTAGCGATTGGACCGCTAATTTGACGCCATTCATATTGCAATTCAGAGTTGCTTGAGTCAGTACTATCATCACCGTTAAGAGTCACTAGTTCTCTTTCATTGGTAATCTCTCGGTCAGCCTTAACGATTGCTCGAGGAAAGAGTTCTGCGACTGCACCGGTAAATTCTATTTGAATACTTGAATTTCCTTTAACTTCACCTTCAAAACTATTAATACTCAGCTCTAGAACAGTATCACGATCTTCTGGATCTGCAGGCAAACTAATTGGAATAAGTAATACACGCTGCTCTGGAGCAAAACAACGTGTCTCTGTTTGTGAAAAGCTCACATTGCTTGATAAGCTATTAATTGAGTATATTAAACATATTGCAGACGTTGCAGGTCGATCCAATTCCAATGTCACTAATGCGGTCGTCTCTCCTGGCAGTCTGGTGATCGAAAGCTCTTCATCACCGATTCTTAGCGTATTAGCACGCTCGAACCCCAAACAACGATCGTATTGATCGAGTGGGCATAGATCACTTCCATCGAGTTCATCATCATTATCGCTGTCTGCGCGCCATGGTAAAGGTGAAGCGCTAAAAGGAAATAGCGTGAGTTCTTCTATGTTTGATAACCCATCCTCATCAAGATCTAATCGAGACTCTCCGAGTAAGACATTGTTCTCGAGTCTATCTAGTGATCCAGGGAGTAGTGAAAGTAATAGTCGATAACGTAGATTTTCATCGACATTTTTTTGAGTAGAAACATCACTGCCTGTGTGATACACAGGACAATCGTCTAAGAATTCGTCTAAGTAGTCATTTTCTTGAAGTAGAAATAAATCGTAGTCGGATATATAACAACCCTCTAATCGATCTTTGTAGTCGTTATACAATCGATCTGTTAACCACTCAGTGAGATCTTGCGTTTTTGGCCATTGTGATGTCCATTGTTGAAACTGTGTAGCATCGTCAGCCAAACTATTATTGTCTTTTGTGGCGATAGATACAGTTATTGCTAATTTATTTAAAATATCTTCTGGCAGTAATTCAAATTGATCTTGATTTAAAATATCTTCTACCGGTAACTTAAATCGATCTTGATATTCGTCTAACCAATCCGTTATCCACGCCATAGGGTAATCGGGATGCCCCAAGCGAAGTGTCGAATCTTCATTTCTTAAATCGGCGAGTAATCTAAATGATTGCTCAAGCATTAACCAAGATAACGAACTATTATCGGTTATAAGATCAGTATCAATATCTACAGTTAATTCTTCTGTTAACCAATCTATGAGAGATTGACGCCATTTTTCAGGATCAGTCCATTCTCCTGCAACCGCCATAAAATCAACAAAATTAATATCTGCCATTATAGGTAAATAATGTAATCGTGTACCAGAATCTAGCGTCCATCGCATAAAGACACCAGAGCTACTGGGAAGACGTAAATCTGGTAACGTACCTTGTTTTATACTAGCGACGGCATTATCCATGATTAATGATGGAGCAACATCAGCAGCGCTTATCTGTGCCGCAGATAAATCATTGGCGGTCAATAAATCATTGGTTTGCCATAACCTCCCTCCTGCCGCAGTGGTGGTCATTAAAGTAGTGGCAGTCACTACACTTGTCTGTTTAGATAGGTATTCTTTTTCATACAAGCGACGAGCAGCAGGATACTCACGAAAGCGTTGCAGCTTGGCATAGTCCAGCTGATTGTATGTACCATCGGGTAGCTTATCGACGTTTGCTAAGGTAACTATTGGATCATCTGAACGAGTGCCACGCATTTTTTCATCAAAATCAATCCAACCGTCACCGTCGGTATCGTTCATTGCGGTGCATTTAGGAAAAGTAACGCCACAACGAATCCAAGTATCAAAATCTGACCAACCATCTTTATCAGTGTCTTTATTGGCATCCGCATTGAGTGGATCTAAGCCTAACAGTTGCTCAATTAAATCGGGAATACCATCGCCATCTGTATCTCGATTATCACCATATTTATCGTCATTATTAATGGTATATATCGAATTTTTAGTATCAATGAGGCCGGTGTTATCTCGTACCTCTACATCAATAAAGTGTGTGCCATTACGTATAAATATGATGGATGCAATTGGGTTCTTGGTAGTGTCTGAGATCGTTTCCCACTCGCCACCATCGCTTCGCCACCTAACCGTAATGTCAGCTTTACCAAGCAGTTCAACGTCAAGTTCCATGCTGACATTGATTGTTTTCTCATACATACCGCTGTCAGGTGTTAGATAAACAGCATTAACTCCACTATCACCATCCACTTTGTTTTTATCGGCAACATCCAAACCAATCAATGAAACGCCATTAGTGGGAGAAAGCATAGCAACTGAGCTTTTTGGCAAAGAGTTAACTAATACTTGTTCGTTAGCCGATGTGGCATATAAAGAACTTTGATACGCATCTATCCATGAACTCGATGCGTAACTAGTAATTTTCCCAGTGACAGAGTCAACCACCCAAAATCCACTATTATTGCCATCAAAGAGCGGTGACGACGCATTAGCCATCATTGATATAACCATCGCCACAAAAAATCTTAATATATTTTGACTCATTGTG
>JARGOI010000096.1 GCA_029212275.1 Thalassolituus sp. | reverse complement strand
AGGAACGCCATCTTAATGGTGGAATTCACCAAAACCCTCGTTGATCAAGGCAAGGACCTGATGGATGCGACATTGCAAGCGGCTCGCATGCGTTTACGTCCCATTGTTATGACGTCGATGGCCTTTATTTTGGGCGTATTGCCATTAGCTACGAGTACTGGAGCGGGTGCGATGAGTCGCCAAGCGATTGGTACCGGGGTGATCGGCGGGATGATAGCTGCCACCTTTTTAGCGATCTTCTTTTTACCGCTGTTCTATGTGTTAGTGACAAAACTTACATGGAAGTTTCGCGGCAGACCGGCACCAAAAGAAGAATCTTAGTAAGTCATTTAACAAGCTTCTGAATAATCAGTAGCCAACGAAAAGAGAAATATAATTATTATCTCGGTTCGTTGGCTGCTGATTTTTTTTTGCTCCAAATTATTCAGAGGTACCTTTATTGCTGAATCAAATTTGAAAGTGAATAACAATAATTTTAATCCATCGTTAAAATCAATAATCTTGTCGCTGCATTGTGATGCACTAAATTAGCAAACGCACAATATTGATGCTTTTAAAAATCCGATGAATGTTATTTCTATTTACTTAGATCGTCTGGATTCTAATAAACTAGCTATTTTTTATAATAAATAACCTTAAAAGTAATTATTTCTTTAAAAAAGACGGCTTGGCACAACTCCTGCAGACTACAACTTACAACAAGAATCAACGGCGATTCTGTTAAAAAAATTAAACCGGATAATGGCGTCCCTTTATAAGCAGTTATGTTTATGAAGCGACGCCTTTTTTGCGTTTAGCGAAAAAATATCTAGTTAATAGCCCACAAAAAACGACTTACTACCCATACAAACGAGGTGAAATCATGTCCTACTTAGCCCCAGCCGAATTCGTTACCAAAATGGTTGACGCAGGCGAAGCCAAAATTTTTATGTCAACGCGCGATACTTTAATTCGTGCCTTTATGGCCGGTGCAATTTTAGCCTTGGCTGCTGCGTTTGCAATTACAGTTGCTGTACAAACCGGTGTATTTCTTATTGGTGCAATTTTATTCCCTGTCGGCTTTTGTATGTTGTATTTGATGGGTTTCGATTTGCTTACTGGTGTGTTTGTTTTGTGTCCACTGGCATTGCTTGATAAGCGTCCTGGCGTTACCGTTGCAGGTGTATTGCGTAATTGGGGATTGGTATTTTTAGGTAACTTTGCTGGCGCATTAACCGTAGCATTTATGATGGCATATGTTTTCACCATGGGCTTTAATACTGACCCTGGTGCGGTGGGTGCAAAAATCGCCAGCGTTGGCGAAGCACGTACGCTTGGTTATGCTCAGTACGGTGTTGATGGTTGGTTATCTATTTTTATCCGCGGCATGTTGTGCAACTGGATGGTATCTATGGGTGTGGTTGGCGCGATGGTTTCTACAACGGTTGGTGGTAAAGTGATCGCCATGTGGATGCCAATTATGCTGTTCTTTTTCATGGGCTTTGAACATTCTGTTGTGAATATGTTTTTGTTCCCTTCAGGTTTGATCATGGGTGGTGATTTCTCTGTATCGGATTACTTTATCTGGAATGAAATTCCTACGGCTATCGGTAACCTAGTGGGTGGATTGGCCTTCACTGGTTTGACTTTGTACACTACTCACGTATTAACTAAGCCAAAGCGTGCTATTTGATTTCTAGCTTAGGTTAAGAAATATTTAAGCGATTCGAAAAGCCCTAGCAAGTCATTGCTGGGGCTTTTTTTGCTTAAACCTTATCGCTTTTAAATAAATAAAAACTCATCAAGGAATTACCATGGTTGAGCAAGGGCCATCTCACACATTGCGCGTTGCTATTGGTCAGTATTCGGACAAAGGCCAAAAAGAAATTAACCAAGACTTTCATGGTGCTTCTATTCCAGCCGAACCACAACTTAGTAGCAAAGGAATCGCACTCGCGTTGGCCGATGGCATTAGCAGTAGTTCGGTAAGTCAAATAGCCAGTGCCGCGGCCATTAATGGATTTTTAGGCGACTATTATTGCACCTCCGAAACCTGGTCGGTAAAGCAATCCTGCTTGAAGGTATTGCAAGCAACAAATTCGTGGTTACATTCTCAGACTCATCAAAGCCAATATCGTTACGACAAAAATAAAGGCTACGTATGTACCTTTAGTGGCCTAGTGATTAAATCCAATACCGCACATATTTTTCATGTTGGGGACTCTCGCATTTATCGATTGCACGAGACTTCCATGGAGCAATTGACCACCGATCACCGTTTATGGGTTTCTGAAGAACAAAGTTATTTAAGCCGCGCATTGGGAATTGAAGAGTTGCTCGATATTGATTATCAGAATTTTGGAGTCAAAGTAGGGGAGCTCTATTGTCTTGCCACTGACGGTGTTTTCGAGTTCGTTAGCGCCGCCTTTATTATCGATTGCATTAAAGATCATTCCGACGATTTAAATATCGCAGCTCAACGTATTGTTGAACAAGCTTACCAAAATGGCAGTGACGACAATTTAACGATACAAATTTTACGAATAGATGATTTGCCCGACCATGCAGCGACTGAAATTTCACAACACGCAATGGAATTGCCCTTTCCGCCAGCATTAGCGCCGCGTATGACATTCGACGGCTACCACATAGAACGAGAGTTGCACGTTACCAGTCGCAGCTCGGTTTTTTTGGCTACCGATATAGACACGAATGTGCGGGTTATTCTCAAACTTCCATCCATTGATAAACGTGATGAACCTGCGTATTTAGAACGTTTTTTATTAGAAGAATGGATCGCTAAGCGTATTGATAATGCCCACGTTTTAAAACCCATCAGCGACCTACGCCAGCGACAATATTTATACGTAGCGATGGAATTTATTGAAGGCAAAAATTTAGCCCAATGGATGCGTGATAATCCCAAGCCATCGTTAGACCAAGTACGAGATATCGTTGGTCAAGTCGCCAAAGGTTTGCGTGCCTTTCATCGATTGGAGATGCTGCACCAAGATCTGAAACCAGACAACATTATGATCGATGCCCATGGAACGGTAAAAATAATTGATTTTGGTGCCACAAGAGTCGCTGGTCTCGTCGAAATGGACAGCCACATCCAACAACCGCACATTCTAGGCACAGCGCAATACAGCGCCCCTGAGTACTTTTTAGGCGAAGACCCTACCGTATACGCCGATCAGTTTTCCTTGGGTGTGATTACCTATCAAATGCTCAGTGGCAAATTACCTTACGGACTCGAGGTGCCAAAAGCGCGTACTCGTCGTGCACAGAAAAAAATCAAATACCAAACCCTGATCGACGAAGATAGCGATATCCCGCGTTGGATCGACGATGCTGTCAGCAAAGCGGTGCACATCAACCCGTACAAACGCTACGAAGCCCTCAGTGAGTTTGTGTACGATTTAAGCCACCCAAGCCAACGGTTCATCAATAAAACCAAACCACCTTTGATAGAGCGTGATCCCATCGCATTTTGGCAGGGCACATCATTGGCGTTGTTTTTGGTCGTGGTGTGGCTGCTGATGGATAAGTTTGCTTGGTGATGTGAGATTCGTTTTTATGAAGAATGTAATTTTAACAAGCTGAAAACTCAAATCCCATATAACGAAAACCCCCGCCGAGTTAGTTCACCTCATTGAGAGTACCTAACAGGGCAGGGCTTTAAAATAAGTGGTAGCTATGACTAGACTTGAACCAGTGACCCCAGCATTATGGAAACTACTCCTTTTTTGGTATTCTTCAAAATGGATACTTTCTTAAAGGACTAACATGGCTGGTTTAACTGCTGCTATCGCTTCTCTCATGATGTTGCCAGGACAACACATGGGTAATGAAATTATTGAATCTGCTGGATATGAGGTTAAGTCTGTTGTGATTGATCACAATGGTATTGATGTTCCGTTTTCCTATCAGCTTTGGAAGGTCATTCCTAAGTCTGTTTGCTCTTCATACTCTCAAAATATAAGTGGTTTTTCTAAGTGTACTCTCGCTGCTAAGGATCTCTTTACTGAAACATGCCTTCATTATGATTTTGGTTCTTTAAATAATCGTAATTCTTACAAGCTTAAAAACATGTTTTGTAACGCTTCCGTTTCATATCAGCCGGTTCTTGCAAATGTCCAATGGTCTTCTGAGCCTTCTGAAATCGATCAGGCTCGTTCTGATTGTAACGTTGCCAAAGCTGCTTTGCTTGGTCGTCCTCATGATCCTCAAGCTGTTAAGGTCGAAAAGGAGGCTTGTTCTCTTTATCAGTCTTTAAAGTCTAAGAAATAAGAGTGCTAGATTCCCCAATCCTTGGTCACTCTGTGCGCAATTAGCCTGCCTAGTGCTGATTTTTTAGCCTAAGCATATTTCCTTTAGTCATCGGGCTAAACTTTACAGATTTGGTATTCTTTTCCAGTTGCTAGCCATTAGCAATTATTTGCGAACAATATGTTCTAGCTTTTCTAACTTGGAGTGTCTTTCAGGCAGAACAATAATTCTGAACCTCAGAAAACGAAAAACCCCGCCGAGTTAGTGTACTTAATCGAGAGTACCTAACAGGGCAGGGCTTTAAAATAAGTGGTAGCTATGACTGGACTTGAACCAGTGACCCCAGCATTATGAAGACTGATTATATTTCTAACGAACTTTAAATTTTTTACTTGGAGTTATATATGTCAGACAAGTCAATTCCTGATACCCCCGCTGCAGTTGCATTCGTGATGGCTAAAGAGATCTACGCAAAAGAGAGGCATGATTTATCTTCTTATCGTAAAGACTTTCTTGATCTATATGCCGAATGTTTAGAAGCTGCCATAGGTCGGCGTTCTTTGAGCAGCTCTGCAAAGTCTTCAGTAACTTTTTCCGATTAACCTAACAGGATAGTAGGGGCAGGCACGAAGTGTCCTGTAAGAGGTAGGCAAGGCCGTAGGACGTGAGTCCTGATTATGTGCGCAACAGTCCGCTTGCGGATCTTTGTGCACGTAACGCGAAGCGTGTTTTCTTGGGTTTTGCATTCGCAAGCGAGCGAAGCGACCTGCGAAGCAAACCCTAAACATTACGTCTCTGTAACACGTAATATAAAAGAGGGGTTAATTCCCCCCCAGACCCATAAGATCGTTTTTGCTCCCTTATTCAATTGGGGGTGCTATCGATCACTTATTCTCTTTAATTAACTGATTTTGATTTCCTTAGTAATACATTCTTGATTTTTGTATTCATTTTAATGTATATATTAATATGTATGTTTTATGTAGGTTTTATATATGGCTCTTTATCAGCTCAACTCTTCTCAGGTTTATGCTTGTAAGCAACTCATTCGTTCTGGATATGAGGATAAGCACCTATCTAAAGCTGACCGGGATGGATATTTGAAACGTTTTGACTCTTCCTCTTCGGCTTGGTCTTTGAGTGTCTATATTGGACTTCTCAGAATGCACGGTGAGCAAGATGATCATCTTTCTCAATATCTCCCTCAGCCTTTAGAGTCTTATCAGGAACCATCTACTTTTTTTGATGTGCTTAAAGGAAAGCTTATATATCCCAACGAACTTTTACCTAAGGATAAGAAGCCATCTAAATCTACTAAGAGGCTCTATAGCTTCCAGGTCGATGAGTCAGATCTGGATTTGCTTAAGGCAAAAGCTGACGATGAGGGTCGTACTGTTTCCGGTACCCTTCGCATGCTGGTTAAGAAGTATTTAAAAGAAGGTGATACGGACTAAGGCTGCAACCCTAGTCCGTATCTAATCATATCCAACGTAAGGTGTTGAACATGACTAAAAACGTCGTATCTATCAATCAGGCGTCCCCCGATGATATAAAGTCTATCCATGATGAGCTATATCAGCTCAAGTCTTACTGTGATTCTATTCAAGCCGCTTCCTTAGAGCTTTTTCAAGGGGATGGCATTCATTATCAAGCATTCATACAAGCTCTTCACCTTTATGTTGATAGAACAGGTAAGAGGTTTGAAGAGGTCTTTTCCGTTCCTTATTCGGATCGTATGTTCTAAATATGAAAAAAGCCCCGAAGCGGTCATTAACCGTCGGGGCCTTTAGAATAAGTGGTAGCTATGACTGGACTTGAACCAGTGACCCCAGCATTATGAATGCTGTGCTCTAACCAGCTGAGCTACATAGCCACTTCACACACTTGGCAGTTAAACTGCGACGAGCCGCGTTGCGTCTCTCAAGTGGCGCGTATTATGCCAGCTTTTAATTACCTGTCAAATATTTATTTTTTATTGTATTCAATAAGTTAGCTCAATTGTCGGTGTCGGCAGTTGGGCTTTGTTTTTGTTGGAAAAAAGTCGTCGAACGCAGGCTGAGCGGGCTTTAAACCGCCGACGTATCTCGCTTTCTTTATATAGCTATTTCGTCATCTTTAGATAAAGAAAAGTTAAAAAAACCCCCACACATCTTGTGGATAGTGGGGGTTTTATCTACTACGAACCTGGTTAGATAATACCTTGTTCTTGTAGATCTGCGATCAGGCTTTCTACGCTTTCGTTTTCAGCCGCTAGGCTGATGTCTGCGCCATCGGCACCGCCAGCAACCAGAGCAACCAAACCTGCGCTTTTAAGCACTTCTGCATTTGCTGAGGTAGCAATGCCTGCCACACGGCCCATTTCGAACAGACGACGATCGAGTGCGCTTACCAACTGCTCGGCATTCGTTGCATTAATGGCAACGATGGCTGGCTTTTGGTTAAAGCGACGTGCTTTTTCATCGGCAGTCAGTGGGCTGGTGTTGGCATTGTCACGCGCCGCTTCGCCGACGATCATGCCCGCGCCGATAGTGACGTTGGTTAGGCGATCGATGATGATGAATGCACCTGTACCAGGTATGCGAGCATAGCAGTCAAAGGGTACCGACTTATCGAGACTGACCTGAACCAAGCCAATCTCGTTTATGCCTATCTGATCAGCACTTTTCTGCTCTAGGGTATTGACGTCAATCAAGTGATGTACATGTGTGAACGTACCGCTGGTCGCGCTTGAGGCAAACTTAAGGTCGTAAGGTTTGCCAACAATCATCGGATTTTCGGTCATCCACACGATGTTAGCGTTTAGCTTGTTGCTAACAATGGGTTGGTCGTCGATTTTGACAATGATGTCGCCGCGACTGATGTCGATTTCGTCTTCTAGGGTCAGCGTGACTGCCTGTCCTGCGAAACCTTCTTCTAGGTCGCCATCAAAGGTGACAATGCGTTCCACGGTGCTGGTTTTTTTCGATGGCAAGGCCATGATCAAATCACCAGGATGGATAGTGCCAGACGCGATGGTGCCGCAGAAACCACGGAAATCGAGGTTAGGACGGTTAACGTACTGGACTGGAAGACGGAAGTTCACCAAGTTTTTGTCTTTGGCTACTTCTACGGTTTCCAGAATTTCCATTAAGGTCTGGCCAGTGTACCAAGGTGAACGGGTAGATCGATCCACCACGTTGTCACCGTCAAGGGCGGACATTGGTACGCAATGTACGTTTGGCAGATTCAGCTTGTCGGCGAATTCTTGGTAGTCTTTTTTGATTTCATGGAAGCGTGCTTCGTCGAAATCCATCAAATCCATTTTGTTGATCGCAACCACAACGTGTTTAATACCCAGCAATGACGCAATAAAGCTGTGACGTTTGGTCTGAGTTTGCACACCGTAACGTGCGTCAATCAGGATGATCGCAAGATCACAGGTCGATGCACCGGTGGCCATGTTACGAGTATATTGTTCGTGTCCAGGGGTGTCGGCAATGATGAACTTGCGCTTAGTTGTACTGAAGTAGCGGTAGGCTACGTCGATGGTAATGCCTTGCTCACGCTCTGCAGCCAAACCGTCCATAAGCAATGCTAAGTCGATTTTGTTGCCAGTGGTACCTGATTTGGCGCTGTCTTTTTCGATGGCGGCCAGTTGATCTTCGTAGATCATTTTTGAGTCGTGCAGTAGTCGACCGATTAAGGTTGATTTACCGTCGTCAACGTTGCCGCAGGTTAAAAAGCGCAGCATTTGTTTGTTTTCGTGTTGCTTCAAGTATTCGAGAATATCGGAAGCAATGAGATCAGATTGATTGGACATTAGAAGTACCCCTCCTGTTTTTTCTTCTCCATCGAACCAGATGAATCGTGGTCAATTGCACGGCCTTGACGTTCAGAGGTAGTGGTGAGTAGCATTTCTTGAATAATTTCTGGCAAGGTTGCTGCTTCAGATTCAACGGCACCCGTTAATGGGTAACAACCCAAGGTACGGAAGCGCACTGATTTCATCATTGGCACTTCGCCTTCTTCTAGCGGTAAACGCTCGTCGTCGACCATAATTAACATGCCATCGCGTTCTACGACTGGACGTACATCAGAGAAGTACAACGGTACCAGTGGAATGCTTTCTAAGTAGATGTACTGCCAAATATCGAGCTCGGTC
>JARGOI010000095.1 GCA_029212275.1 Thalassolituus sp. | reverse complement strand
AATAAAAGATCAGTGGCAGCATGTCGCCATTTGCCATCGCTTTCACTGGATTGGTTGGGATAATACTGATAAATACGTCGGCGAGTGGGGGCGCTTCTTGGCCAGTGAACGTAGCTGCTGATACCAAACTCATGCCTTGGCCAATTCCTACACCTGCGGCAATGGTAATGGCAACAGCAATCGCAATGGCTGTTGTCAGCATATAAAGCACAAAGGATTTAGAACCTACGCGCCCTAACGTTTTGATGTTGCCTATGCCGCATACACCACAAATAAGGGAAAAGAACACGAGTGGAACAACCAACATCTTTAACGCATTGACGAACATTTTTCCGACAACGTAAAAAGCGCCATCCACTACATATGTATTTATGAAGCCACCCGCTGCGTTCATTCCTGTAAGATTAATTGCTAGTCCGACAAAGATACCGAGTATCATGCCGACCAGTACTTTCATTGTTAGGCTCATATTTTTTCCTTATTTATCTAGTGCATTCAAGAAAAATACAACGGCATATTTTTCATTGATTTTTACACAAACTGACAGCAAACATTTCTTATTGCAACGTGTTTTATAAATACACAGAGCTAAATGTGACATTTATTATTTACAAAAATCTTCATTAATGATGCTTGTTAGGGGGAGAAATTTTAAAAAGATTCTAGAGCGAGTTTAAATATATTTGAAAAAAACATGATAAACATAGGAGTTTTAAAGAAAATAATAAGCTAAATCTGAGTGTTGAAAAAACAGGGATGTAGCTATATAGATGTTTGAAGCGAGTATATGAGCTGAAAAAGTATAAGATTCAAAATTCCATCACTATCAATTTGTATGAACCTATTGCTGACAATGAGAACAAATTAAGTCTTAATTGAACTTATTAGATTCTTTGCAATAGGTTCTTTCATTTCGAAAAAAGAATCTTGCTAATCCAAGAGATTCAGCAAGATATATAAATAGATAGAAAAGAAACAGATAGGAATTCATAATTTTAAGAAACTTCTAGTTGTCAGAAATGACAAGTCACACTATTACTATTAATTTAATGACAGCCCTCTAATGCGCAAATAACCACATTAGAACAAGGGAATTAGAGAAGTGTGAAAATGTACTATAGGAAGATAAATTAAAAGCTTTGAATATTTTTATAGTACTTTTTGCCAAAACAAAGCCTTGCCTATTGCTGGATCTAGCTCGTAACCACTAAAACCTTGCTTTGAATATGCTTCTTTGGCAGCGTGGTTCGACTCCAACACTTCAAGAGTTATCTTACAACAGTCGGTCTGTTTGGCGATGTATTCGACTTTTTCTAGCATTTTTTGGCCAATGCCTAATGAGCGAAATTCCTTTAAGACAATCACATCGTGAATGTTGACTAATGGCTTACATGAGAATGTAGAAAACCCATAAAAACAATTAATCAAACCTGCGGCTTTGCCATCAATATAACCAATGATGCTGAAGGCGTGGGGAGTTCTTCGTAATCTAAAGATAAGATTCTCTTTTACGAAAGGCTTTAATGGCTCGCCACCTCCCATTGGATCTTGGGCATAAGCATCTAATAAAAACACCAAATCTCGGCTTTGAAGTTCATTCTCATAGTCGACGATTGATACAGTGATGTTCATTATTTAAAAAATTTTCCATGCGGTAGCTTAAAGAAGTAACTGCATCATAGTAAAAGTCCATACAAATATCGACAGGACAAGGGCAGAAATGTTAACTATTATGGGTCGAAATTATTCCTTGGGACGTCGTGTTTGAAAGTAAAATCTTCGCTCGAAGATTTAATGTGATTGCTGCTTCGATTATTCTAAAAAGATCTGGGTTTATGGCGCGTAGATTTTCTAGTCTATCGCGATCAATTTGCCAGACTCGTGACTCAGCAATGATAAAGACGTCAGCAGAGGCCAGTCCGTCGCCCATTAACGACATTTCTCCAATAAAGTGCTCTGGTCCAATCTCACCTAATATCCGGTCTTCTACTCCAAATTGTGCGCGACCGCTGGCGAGATATGTAAGATGACTAGGGCGTTTACCTTTACTTGTGAGTTGTGTTCCTGGCGTCAGATCTTGCCATTGACCAAGATCAAGTAGCATTCGCCTTCCCCCTGGTGTTCCGCCTTTCAGGAAGTTAGTGATAAGCATTGCATCCTCTTCAGAGAATTTAGCGCGACGATCACGATGCCAAAGAAGTGCTAGTTGCACCACGTTTACCGTGCAAAGTAACACCTCCCAAAAAACACCCACAAGATTATGGAGCCAAAAATAATCATAAATAAAGCCAGTAACTGCCGATGCGATAAGTAACAACCGCAATATGACCATGCGGCGCATCATGCTTGATGCAATCAAGAGCACGTAGGAGAGATGCCCAAGCAAACCATCCGCAACGAAATGCGAGAGGCCAGAAACAATGCTCTCTATCACTAAAAACCTTCCTTAGAATTTTTTTATGATCGTATGTGACGCCGCGTTGCTGCGCAATAGCCTATAGAGGGTAGGAAAAAATAATTTGGAATAAAAAAATTCCTTTCAGAGTTTGCATCATTTAAATTTCAGTTTTAATGACTATTGATAAGTACCTGTTTATAACCAAACCTAAGCCCGCCTTCAGGACGATTTTCTAAATATATTTTTCCACCTAATCGATTTGCTATTTCTTGCGTAATGGCTAAACCAAGTCCAGTTCCGGGTTCTGTATTAACGCCGACTCGGTAGAAGGCTTCGAATACGTGCGATATGTCTTCTGCTGGAATTCCGCCCCCGGTATCCTCTATTTCTAAGATGGCTAATCCATCATTTACATAAAGGCAGATATCTACTTTGCCGCCGTTGGGTGTGTAGCGCAGCGCATTATCAATCGCGTTGTGAGTTAGCGTTCGTAGGCTAGTTTTAGTGCCCATTACTTGAAGTGATTCATTACGCAGCATACCCAGGTCAATGGATTTATGTTCAGCGAAGGGATAAAGCTCGGCGATAACCTCTTGCACTATGTCTTGTAAGTTTATTGGCTGATTTTTTGCGCTTGCTTCACTTTGCAGTCTTGCAAAATCAAGCAATTGCACCACCAACTGTTGATTGCGCTGCAGCCCTGCTTGAAGTGGAATTAGGCGTTCTTGAATTTCGGTCATAGTGGTGGCGCGAGCGAGGTTGTCTGCCAATAAAGAAAGTCCCGTGACAGGGGTGCGCAGTTCGTGGGCCGCGTCGGCAACAAAACGTCTTTGTAATTCTATCGCTCGTTTTAGACGTTTTAAAAGACGATTGATGGACTCTATAAAAGGCGCCAACTCTGTAGGTATCGAGTGTTTAGGTAATAATTCAAGATTGGATTCGTCACGCTCATCCAATTCTTGCGCGAGGTCGCTGATGGGTTGGATACTTTGCTTGATCGCATAGGTAACAATACCCATAAGAATTGGAACAAGCAGTAATACTGGAAGTAATGTGTGTAGGCTGCTGTTCCAAGCGACTTCGTCGCGTGCTTCTGTTTGTTGGCTGATAGCAAAACGCTGTGTGGGTAATTTATCATTGTTTTGTTGGGTGACAATTAACACGCGCCAGCCGATATCATTTAAATTTAAGGTGTATAAACCATCGTTAAGCTCTACGGGAATTGGCAGACTGTTTGTCGTAGTCCCTAGATTAGTTGCGCCGAGACGTTGCAACACCAGCATGTCTTCTGGATATGCTTCCGACTCTGGTCTGGGAAAGGTCTGGGCACTGTTAATGGTGTGCGAATCAACCAGCGCCGCGGCTTGGCGTAATAGATTATCTTGCAGTTCGCGCGCTTCATTAAAAGCGAGCCATCCTGAAATTGCACTAGCTAGCAAAGCAAACAGTGCAGTCGCCGTCAGTATTCTTCGATTTAAAATCTGTTGTAGAGAATGATTCATGAATTTTGATCTACCATCCAACCAACACCACGAACATTTTTAATAGCGTCTGCGCCGAGTTTCTTGCGCAGTGAGTGAATGGTAAATTCGATGGCATTGCTTTCTACTTCTTCATTCCAACCGTAGATATGATCTTCTAATTTGCTGCGCGAGAGGATGGCACCGGGTCGCACCATCAAGGCTTGTAACAGAGAAAATTCGCGCGCGGTTAATACCACGTCCACATCAGCTCGCGATACTCGATGCGTGACGGGGTCGAGCTCAAGAATGCCATTGCCATAACGCGGCTTGCCTGTGCCTTGATGGCGGCGGCTAACGGCTCGAATTCTGGCCAGTAATTCTTTCATCGCAAAGGGCTTTACCAAAAAATCGTCGGCACCCAAATCCAACCCTTTTACCCGTTCATCGACGCCGTCTTGGGCGGTAATTATGATGACGGGTAAGCTATTGTTACTCGCCCTCAATTGCTGCAACACATGAAAACCGTCTTTACGCGGTAAGCCAATATCCAATAGCAATACGTCGTAACCTTTACTGTTGTCCAAATTATTGATCGCTGACAGGGCAGACTCACCATCTTTTACCCAATCGAGCGCATGCGCTTCTTCTTTTAAGCGCTGCTCGATAGCACTGCCGATTAAATGATCGTCCTCCGCCAGCAAAATTCGCATGGTGTTTTCCTTACTAATCCAATTCGGATATCTGTTTCTTGGTTCTCTCAAGAAAAGTTTCGCGTGCAACGGCGAGTACTAAAATTATCATAAATACTGCTGAAGCACCTTCGGTTCCGAGCGATAGACCACCATGATCAAGCGGTTTTGTTAGCCAGTCGCCAAAGGTAGCACCAAATGGGCGAGTGAGCACAAAGGCAAGCCAGAATAGTACAACGCCAGAAATACGGGTATAAAAGTGTAGCAAGGTAATCACGATTAAAGACCCAGAAAACAGCATCGCACTGGCGGCGAATCCGAGCCCGACTTCGTCGGCAACGTAATCACCCGCAGCGGTTCCTAAGGTGTTTGCTACCAGAAAGGCTAGCCAATAAAAAAGCTCTGCATTGCCACTGGTGATCACTTCGACATTGATAGATTTTTCACGCCAATACCATAACCCCAAAATTACCAATAGCAGTGCGATGAGTAAAATCGAGCCTGCTAAGTAACCTAAGCCTAGTGTGCGGTCGATATAATCAGAAATGGCTGTGCCAGCAATGGCTGTGGCGGTAAAGGTTAGCCAATATAAAATAGGTTCGTAACGTTTTATCGCCAGCTTGAGACCAAGAAAACCAATGAATAGCCCGATAAATATTAAAATCGTGGTGCCATACCCTAGGTCATAAGTCATAGAGAACATATCAGCGCCAGTTTCTCCCAGCGTGGTTGAAGCAATTTTAATGACCCAATACAAAATAATAATGTGAGGAACGCGATTTATTAATGACTGATTCTGTGCAGTCGCTGATCGAATCATTTTTAATTGCCTCTAATTTCTGACTGTGAATTATTGATAGGTAATACGTCAATTTGGCTGCGTGTAAGGTAGATTACCAGAGCGATAATCGTAACTACGAAAACCGCACTGGTGCTCACCGTACCTAAACCTAAACCGCCATCCATTGGTGGTTGCGACAAATAATCGCCTATTGATGCGCCTAGTGGACGAGTAAGAATATAAGCTAACCAAAAAGCCAACACGCCGTTGATATTAAAAAGATAAAATCCTGCAGTAATGACACCAATCAGACCGGCAAAAATTAACCCACTTACGACGTAGCCCAGCCCTACCGATTCTGACAGAAGATCTCCAGCAGCCGTTCCTAATGCGAATGTCAGAAGAATAGCAGCCCAGTAGAATAGTTCGCGGCGGAAAGTAAAAATGCTGTGGATAGACAATGTTCTTTCAACTTTGTACCAGCAACCGAAGCTGATAAGGAGGGCAATGGTAAATACAGTGGTAGATAGCGTTAAAGGTACATCAAGTTCATCTGTTAAGTAATCAGTCATCAGCGTGCCAACAATACTGACCATAACAACACTCAACCAATAGAGCCAAGGGATATACTTTTTAGCTGATACTTGAAAGTAGAGCACGGCCATCAGCAATCCTCCCATGATCATTGAGGTCGTCGATAAGCCAATATTCAGATTAAAAATTAGAAAGTCGGCGCCTGTTTCTCCGACTGTGGTGACTAAAATTTTTATCACCCAAAAGACTAGGGTGATAATGACGGGTACTTTTACAAAGTTGAGCTGTTCACTTACTGCTTGCATGGTGAGACCCCTAGAGGAATTTCATAATTTAGACGGTGAGATAACTGTATTGCTTTACTAAGAATGGAGAGTAACTAAGTAAACTTAGCTAGGACTTAGTAAACAGAAAGTTGCGAAAAAAATTATGTATTCTTGGGATCACTTCCCCCTAATCTCACTTCATTTAGTTTTAGGTCATATCCGTACTGTCATCAATTATTCATACAACCGTCCTAGCATCCATCTCCTAATTTCGGCGAATGCCTATTTTTTAGCCAACCGATGACGATAGGAAAAACCATGACATTGAATAAAACATTACTGGCCACTGTGATTGCCTCTTTGGCTCTTACCGGGTGCGGTGGCGATTCTTCTAACAATAGCTCTGCGAATGAATCGACCAATCAATCTCCAGCCGTTAACGAAAATCCTGCGCCAGGTTCCGAAGCAAAAACGTTTATTGATAACTTTGCTAAGGATGGTGTGTTTTTGCCACACACTGTTTTGCGAGCAGATTTACTGGATGCCAACACAGCATTGCCATTCGAAGTGCGCAACGGCGGTTTTGGCTCGGCGATGACTAAAGACCCTGACAACGAGAACCGCTTTTATGCACTAACTGACCGTGGTCCGAACGCTACCTTTAATACAGGTGCATATGGAAAGGGTAAGAAATTTCCTACACCAGATTACACGCCTCGTATCGGTTTGTTTGAAGTGAGCACCAGCGGTGAAATTTCTTTGATTAAAACCGTACTACTAAAACGCCCAGACGGCACGTTAATTACTGGCTTGCCAAATACGTCGGACTTGGGCGGAACGGGAGAAACCCCATATAACGCGGATGGATCTCCAGTATTGGTCGATGGCAGTATGCCCTATGACGAAACAACCAATCCAATCAAGTTGGACGATTATGGCCTAGATCCAGAAGGTCTTGTTGCATTAAAAGATGGTTCGTTCTGGGTGAGTGATGAATACGGTCCTCATATGGTTCACTTCGATTCCGAGGGTAAAGAAATTGATCGTATTAATGCGTTCGCCAGCGACACACGCGTCACTCATCATCTACCCGCCGAGTTTGCTTATCGCCGTGCTAACCGTGGTATGGAAGGTTTAGCGATCACGCCAGATGAAAAAACCTTAGTCGGTATTATGCAATCGACGATGCAACTTCCTAACAAGTCGGTTCAGAATATGGATATTACCCGTATCGTGACGGTTAACGTTGAAGACGGCGAGATTCATCAATATCTGTATAAGCAAGAAATAGGTGCTAATTCTAACTCAGAGCTAGCTGCTTTAAGTGCTACGGAATTTTTGGTCATCGAACGCGATGGCAGCTTTTTATACGGTGGCCCTGATGGCGCTGACGCGGCAAAGCCTAGCGCTATGAAGCATGTCTATCGTATTGATTTAAGTACTGGTACCGACCTTGAATCTATCGCTACTTCGGGTGATTTGGCTCAAGACGATGATTTAGGTTTAACCATTGCAGGAAAACTCTGGAGCAACAAGTATTGGCAGATGGCGATTGGTCGACGTTAACGAGCAATGGCATAGTGCCAGTGGAGAAATCTTTGGTGGTGGATATGGTGACGGAAGTAAACTATGCCCACGATAAAATGGAAGGCCTATGGGTAATTAACGATAAGTACTTAGGTGTACTTAACGATGATGACTTTGCAACTTGGTCAACTGATGCGGGTGATTTAGAGCAGAAAATGTTGGATAGCAATACGATTGATGGCAATCATTTGTACATCGTACCAGCGGACCTTTCTGTGAGTCAGTAATCAAAGACATTAGAAATTAAGAAACAAAGAGCCAAGGCATTTGCCTTGGCTTTGTTGTTTTTAAGCCTAGCAAAACCATTTACTGCTCGTTCCCTAAGTATCCATTCGCCATAGGTCTGGACAAATCCGCATCTGGCCTTGATGATTTCAAAAGATTCATTTGATTTAGCCACTATTTAGCTACGAACTAACTACAAGGAAACATCATGAGCAGCGACCACAACGAGATTCGCAGTTATCAAGGTATCACCCCAACATTGGGCGAACGCGTCTTTGTGGATCGCAGTGCCGTGATTATTGGCGATGTAGAATTGGGCGACGACTGCTCGGTGTGGCCGTTGGCCGTGATTCGTGGAGACATGCACCACATTCGTATTGGCGCACGCACCAGCGTACAAGATGGCTCGGTGCTACACATCACCCATGCGTCTGACTACAACCCCGGTGGCTATCCGCTGATTATCGGCGACGACGTTACCATCGGCCACCAAGCCATGTTGCATGGCT
>JARGOI010000094.1 GCA_029212275.1 Thalassolituus sp. | reverse complement strand
AGGTGCTGGGGCTGGAAATGGGTGCAGACGACTACGTTGCTAAGCCAGTTCGTCCGCGCGTATTACTGGCGCGAATCCGTGCTTTGTTGCGTCGTGTCGGTGATGAGATGGACGTTGAAGAAGTTGTTGCTTCGCCATCGTCACGCCTGACGTTTAATAACTTAGTGGTCGACAGTGCCATGCGTGAAGCTTGGTTAGACGGCGAAAGTATCGATTTGACCAGTGCCGAGTTTGATTTGTTGTGGTTATTGTCCAGCAATGCTGGTCGTATTTTGACCCGTGAAGAGATTTTTAATCAATTGCGCGGCATTGAATACGACGGTCAAGACCGCTCGATTGATGTTAGAGTGTCGCGAATCCGCCCGAAGGTTGGTGATGACCCAATGAATCCCAAGCGTATTAAAACGGTGCGCAGTAAAGGCTATTTGTTCGTAAAAGAACTTTAGGCGAGGAGCGCCAATATTTTTACACGGGTTTACGCTGGGCTGTTAGCCGCCCTTTTGACAGTGACAATCTTGTGTTTGGTGGCACTTCAATTAGTCAATAAGGTTCGTTTGGCTGATTATGAAGAATCATTAATCCGAGGGAGCCTGTACTTAATTGCACAAGCACTTGAGCGCGACAGCAATGCTTCTGCGGCCATAGAAACTCAGTTCTCCGGTCAGTTGCAGCTATTTGCTGACATGTCGGACATTGACGATGATTATCGCCGCAGTCGTTTAGAACGAAATGAAGCCGTGATCAGTCGTGTCGAGAACTCGTCAAATCTGGCATTGGATTATCGTTTGAACCAAGGCTGGCTGCGTTTGATCATTTCCGATCTCTCGCTATTACAAATTGAAGCGACCGCAGCGTTATTGCAACAGGATTGGCTGCAATCTGGCTTAACTCCTGAAGATTATCTTAATCGTATCCGACCATCGTTTGGTTATCCCATAACCTTGCTAACGGAAGAGAACACCGAATCGTTCGATAGTGAACAAGCAACACGGGTTTCCTTAACTCCAGACGGTCAGCAAGTAATGGTCGATGTGGCTCTTATCAATCATCCTTGGAGTATTCGCCTTGGTCCATGGACCCCATATACGTCTTTTGCTTGGCCATCAGTATTAGTCATTGTGCTGTCGGGAATATTACTTATCGGTCTTGGCGTATATTGGGTCGTTAATTCTTTTGAAATGCGTTTACGTAAGCTTGAACAAGCCACCACGCGTTTAGCGCAAGGGCATTTGAACGTCCGTGTGCAAAGTGAGGGGAGCGACCCTGTGAGCCGTCTGGGGCAGTCATTCAATGCCATGGCTGAGCACATTCAACGATTGCTCTCTATTCAACGAGAAATGGTACGCGCGGTTTCACACGAGCTGCGCACACCTGTGGCGCGCATACGTTTTGGCGCACAAATTATTGAAGACAGTACCGCGGATGATCCTTTTGTGGCTAAGCAACTCAAAGGCATGGATGCTGACATTCAAGAGTTGGACGAGCTGATTGATGAAATCCTTACGTACGCACGCCTCGAGGAAGGGGGGCCTGTTCTTGATTTTCAGCGTGTCCCCATTGCTGATATCGCCGAGCAAGTGGTGCACGAAGCCAGGCCTCCAGAGCAAGTATCTGTCACCTATGATTTTGCCGGTGATCCAGTCGCCACTATGTGCGAAGTTGAACCACGCTATGCGCATCGAGCCATTCAAAACCTGGTGGGCAATGCCGGTCGTTATGCCAAGAGTCGGGTACAAGTCACCTGTCATATTACTCAAGATGTTTGTCGTATTGATGTTGAAGATGACGGTGCTGGTATTCCAGAGGAAAATTGGGGGCGTGTATTTACCGCGTTTGCGCGCTTAGATGATAGTCGAACGCGCGCCTCCGGAGGCTATGGTCTTGGCTTGTCCATTGTCCGTCGCATTATGTATTGGCATGACGGCAAAGCCATGGTGTCGCGCAGTGACGCTCTTGGCGGCGCAAAATTTACGCTTATTTGGCCAAGGGTTCACAGCGATTAAGGACGTTCAGCCACTATAGCTAGGCTGTCGCTAGTGTGTACTGGCAAGTTTCAATAACAATACGCCAAGCTTGATGGCTGGATGATTAAATCTAAGCGCGTTACTCTATCGTTAATAAGAATAGGAGCTCGCGATGACCCGTTACATTCTCAGTTTTGATCAAGGAACGACAAGCAGCCGTGTGATGATCTTTGATTCACATGGCCAAGTTGTTGCCACTGCCCAGCAAGAGTTCGCCCAACATTTTCCCCAGTCAGGATGGGTTGAACACGATCCACAAGATTTATGGCAGTCGTCGCTTGAATGCGCGCGTGAGGCTATTCGCACGCTGAGTTCGAAAATTTCTAATTTTAATGTCACCCAGCTCTCGGCAATAGGGATTACCAATCAACGTGAAACGACGCTCGTTTGGGAACGTGCCAGTGGCAAGCCTGTGTATCCTGCCATTGTCTGGCAAGATCGACGTACCGCAGATATTTGTCGTCAATGGCTGCCTTTTGCAGACACTATTCGTGAAAAAACAGGGCTGTTACTTGATCCGTATTTTTCGGCCAGCAAAATACGTTGGATTTTAGATCATATTGATCATGGACAAGCGCGTGCCGAAGCGGGTGAGTTGGTATTTGGTACCGTGGATACATGGTTGATTTGGCAGTTAACGCAGGGCGCTGAGCATGTTACCGATGCCACTAATGCGTCACGTACCATGATGTTTGATATTCATCAGCAACAATGGGACAGCGAATTATTATCGCAGTTTAAGATTCCATCCTCTATGTTGCCTCGAGTGTGTGACAGTGCGGCACACTTTGGTGATTTAGATCTTGGGTTGATAGATGAGTCTTGGACTGGAACCATCGTGCCGATTGCAGGAGTGGCGGGTGATCAGCAAGCCGCATTAATAGGTCAAGGATGTTGGCAACGCGGGATGGTCAAAAGTACCTACGGAACCGGCTGCTTTGTCGTTGCCAATACAGGTGAGCAAGCGCTCACATCGAATTATAAGTTGTTAACTACGGTTGCTTATCGTCTCAATGGTCAGGTGACGTATGCACTCGAAGGCTCTATTTTTATGGCAGGTGCCACGATTCAGTGGCTGCGTGACGGCCTGAAAATTATCGACAACGCGGGAATGACCGAAGCCATGGCTGAGAATACCGGTTACTCGCATTCTGTATACATGGTTCCGGCGTTTGTCGGATTAGGCGCACCCTACTGGGATGCGGATGCCCGAGGTGCTATTTTAGGATTGACTCGAGATAGTGGCATTCAAGAAATTGTGACCGCTGGTTTGCAAGCGGTGTGTTACCAAACTCGTGATTTGCTCGAAGCTATGGCCAAAGACGGCGTATCAACATCCATACTGCGTGTCGATGGTGGTATGGTCAAAAACAACTGGCTGATGCAATGCTTAGCCGATACCTTGGGTGTCTCGGTCGAGCGGCCTGCCGTTACCGAAACCACCGCGCTAGGCGCCGCTATGTTGGCAGGTATTTATGTCGGTTTGTATTCTCCCGAACAATCTTTATTGCCTACCGAGCGCACCTTTGAGTGCAAATTAGACGATGAAACACGCGAGTTTTTATATGAGGGCTGGTTGGCTTCGGTCAAACGTATCGGAAATAACCAAGAACCACTGAATATCAGCGCGATTTGACATAGCAGTAAACCATCGCAAGCCTTATCCTTACGCAAAATTAAGACTGGGACTACTGCATGAAGCAGTTACACATAGATATCTTGCGTCGCCATTTATTGGCAACGTCAGGTATGGCAATTTACTCGCTTATATATCTACTGAGTTATTATCTTTTGTACGATTCTCACTCCCTTTTGGGAGTGTTATTGATAATGGCTGTTTATTACCTCGGACATTTGGGTTCTTTATTCTTCATTTGGAAAGGGCGGGCTCGCCATTTAGCGGAGCCGAGTCTTACAATGCCCTTAATGGTGTGGGCAATTATCTATATGTCGGTGTTGGTTTTCCTCGCTCCTGAATTACGTTCAATCATTTTAATGAATTATCTCAATATCATGCCATTCGGTATTTTTGGCTTGGCATGGCGCAGCATGATTGGCGTCTCCTTGTTCGCAATTGTCGGTTATATGTTTGCGATCTTCTGCGCTCGTTTGCGCGGAGACAGTCACTTCATGTTTGAAATTGAGATGTTGACGGCAGCAGCTTTCTTGATGAGCCTCTTGGTGTATGCATTGGTGGGAAGAGAGTTTTCGGTGCTTCGTAATGCGTATGCACTGAAAAATAATGAGTTACGACGTGCCTTGTCACGAATAGAAGAGCTGGCTATTACAGATGAGTTGACTGGGCTTAATAATCGTCGCTATTTACTAAAAACACTCGAAAAACAGCGAGCGCTTGCGATGCGACAAAATATACCATTTGTCGTGGCCTATATGGATATTGATCAATTTAAGAATATCAATGATGTATTCGGCCATCGTATTGGTGATCAAGTGTTGGTCGAAATAGCTAATTTACTGCGTATATCAATTCGCGAAATTGACTTGGCGGCGCGTTATGGTGGTGATGAATTTGTTTTATTGTTATCGGGATTAGAGGCGAGTGCGGCACTGGGGGTGTTAGAGCGTATTCGTTTGGCCGTAGAAAGTGGCACCTTTTCCGAGGCAGAAGTCAGCATGACTGTTTCTATTGGATTAGCTCAACACCATAACGATGAAGTGACCGATGAAGTACTGAGTCGCGCCGATCGTTTGCTTTACCAAGCGAAATCCGAAGGGCGCAACCGAGTGGTAACCGAACCATTGACTTAAAAAGCCGTGAGTAAAATGTTGGTTAGCTCAATCGAACGTCACTTGGCAACCAATAAAAACTCCAATAAGGCTTTTTGAGCGTGCAAGCGATTTTCAGCTTCGTCCCAAACGACCGAACGAGGATCATCCATTAACTCTGCGGATACTTCTTCGCCCCGATGCGCAGGCAAACAGTGCATAAAAATGACGTCGTCATCGGCTATGTCAAGCAGAGCAGGCGTGACTTGGAAGTTTTTGAACAGCGCCTTGCGTTGCGCTTGCTCACTCTCTTGTCCCATCGAAGCCCAGACATCCGTAGCCACTAAATGTGCCCCTTGAACGGCTTCTTCTGGCGTCGAAAACAAGGAAACGCGATCAGCGGCGGTGTTAACAATGTGTTCTTTTGGCTCAAAGCCCTTTGGCGTGGCAATGCGTAAGTTGAAATCGCATTGCGCCGCGGCATTGATGTAAGAGTGACACATATTGTTGCCATCACCGATCCAAGCCACCGTTTTTCCTTGAAGCGAGCCTCGATGCTCAACGAACGTTTGAATATCTGCCAGTAACTGGCAAGGATGATAGTCGTCAGTTAAGGCATTGATTACCGGCACACTGGAATGTTCGGCAAAACGTTCAATGGTTTCATGCTCAAAGGTACGAATCATGATCGCGTCCACCATCCGAGACAGCACCTTGGCTGAATCTTCAATGGGTTCGCCGCGACCCAGTTGCGTATCTCTAGGCGATAAAAAAATGGCACCACCGCCCATTTGAATCATACCCGCTTCAAAAGACACGCGCGTGCGGGTGGATGATTTTTCGAAAATCATTGCCAGTATGCGATTTTTAAGTGGTTCATGAATCGCGCCACGATGTTGCATGGCTTTGAGTTCAATCGCTCGTTGAATCAGGGCCTGTAATTCAGCCGGACTCAAATCCATTAAGGTCAGAAAATGTCTCACGTCTTTTCCTTTTAGCACGTCGTTAGTACTCAGGTGAGTTCGTTAATCAATTCGACGACCGTTGTGATCATTTGATCGGCCTCGGATTCATTAATAATTAAAGGTGGCAGTAAACGAATGACTTTGCCTGCCGTTACGTTGAGCAGCAAGCCCTTGTTCAATGCCAGCGCCATTAACTGCGGACAATCTATCGACAACACAACGCCAATCATTAAGCCACGGCCACGCAGCTCGACAAATAATGGATGTTCACTTAAATGCTGGTGCAGGGACTGGCGAATATAATCGCCCATGGTGCTCGCACGCTCACATAAATTGTCATTGACGATGGTGTTAACAACGGCATTGGCCGCGGCACAGGCCAACGGATTACCGCCATAAGTCGAGCCATGATTGCCAGGCTGCAAAATATCAGCAGCTCTGCCATGCGCTAAGCATGCGCCAATAGGCACCCCATTGCCCAAGCCTTTGGCGGTGGTCACCACGTCGGGCATAAAATTAAATTGCTGATAGCAAAAATAGGTGCCTGTACGTCCGTTACCGGTTTGCACTTCGTCGAGAATCATTAATAAATCACGTTCGTCGCACAGCGCTCTTACTTGTTCGAGATACTCTGCACTTGCGGTTGCCAAGCCACCTTCACCTTGCACCGGTTCCAGCATGATCGCCACAACGTTAGGGTTCGATTTTGCAACGGCGTGCAGGGTATCGATATCTTTAAATGGCACACGAATAAAGCCTGACAATAGCGGGCCGAATCCTTCTTGCGCCTTGACGTTGCCGGTTGCGGTTAGCGTCGCCATGGTGCGACCATGAAACGCTTGGGTCATCACTAAAATAATAGGCTCATGTATGCCTTTCTGATGACCATATTTACGCGCAATCTTTATCGCCGCTTCGTTGGCTTCGGCACCCGAATTAGAAAAGAATACATTGCTCATGCCTGATACACGAACCAATGAATTGGCTAACTCTTGTTGGCGCGTAATTCCATACAAATTAGAGGTATGCACCAATTGTCCAGCTTGTTCGCAAATAGCGCTCGTTACGGCAGGATGAGCATGGCCTAAACCACACACCGCGATTCCACTTAACGCATCAAGATAGCGGCGGCCTTCATTGTCCGTTAACCAACACCCGTTACCGCTGGTGAAAGTTACAGGAAGACGACCGTAAGTATTCATGATGGCTTGCATAAGATGTTATTCCTCAAAACGCAAACGGGCAGCGATAGCTGCCCGGAAAAATGCATAATACGAGAGCCAGTGCGCTTTGTAAACGCTCTAGGCTGACTTGATTAGCTTGGCTTAGCCTCTGCCTCGCGTTCGAGTGCTGTTGGCCTTGGCTGTCTTTTCGATAAACATAATAATCTTCGTCGCGATATCGATCCCAGTCGATTGCTCGATGCCCTCGATCCCCGGTGACGAGTTAACCTCCATCACTACAGGGCCATTGTTCGAACGTAAAATATCCACACCAGCAACGTTTAAGCCCATGGTTTTTGCGGCGAGCACGGCGGTGGCTCGTTCTTTCGGCGTAATGCGGATCAACGAGGCGGTCCCGCCACGGTGTAAATTCGAACGAAATTCGCCTTCGGCGGCTTGGCGCTTCATTGCCGCAACGACTTTATCACCGACAACAAAGCAGCGGATGTCGGCGCCGCCAGCTTCTTTGATGAATTCCTGCACCATGATGTTGGCCTTTAATCCCATGAAGGCTTCAATCACACTTTCTGCAGCTTTGCGCGTTTCTGCTAAAACAACACCAATGCCTTGGGTTCCCTCAAGCAACTTGATGACCAGCGGAGCGCCACCAACCATACGAATAAGGTCTGGAATGTCGTCAGGGCTGTGAGCAAATCCCGTTACTGGCATGCCAATATTTTTACGTGCCATAAGCTGCATCGAGCGCAGCTTATCGCGTGAACGACTGATGGCAACGGATTCGTTTAATGGATAAACACCCATCATTTCAAATTGACGCAGAACCGCTGTGCCATAAAACGTAATGGATGCCCCAATGCGTGGAATAACGGCATCAAAGGGAGCCAGCTCTTGGCCATTGTAATGAATCGACGAATCCAAGCTGTTGATATTCATGTAGCAGTGAAGTGTGTCTAATACTTGAACATCATGCCCTCTAGCCTGACCAGCTTCAACGAGTCTGCGTGTCGAATATAATCCTGGGCCGCGAGACAAAATAGCAATTCTCATAAAATTTTCTCAAAAGTGAAGTTGGTCTCTGTCGCTAATATTCGATAACTGAACAGACTCGTTAATAAACTAAATGGATTACTGTACAGTGTGACACGACAAAAAGCGGATTGGAACGCGAAGCCGTAACGTTAATTTAATTGTTAACGCTTGGAGTTGTTTTTAGAAACATCGACGATAAAACGGCCTTTAATGGCTTTACGACCCAGCAACATTGGATATTTCATCGTGCCGCGATGAGTCAAACTAATTTCAATAGTGCGGCTGTGTTCGCGAATCATAATGTTCGTCTTGATAATATAGCGACGCGAACGCTGACCATTTGAGCTAGCAATGGTCCGCACATCTATTACCTTAGCTTCGCATAATCTATCTATGCGTGCCGCTGAGCTATCAAACAATACATGAAAACGAACCCATAATTCACCTTCCCGCTGAAATTCTTCAATTTGCTCAGCGTGCAGGCTGCTTGTGCAAGCGCCAGTATCTACTTTGGCGTTGCAACCAATATTAAAAGAGGGCAGTTCTATGTGTTCTAAATAGCCGAGCGTTGGTTTAGTCATCGTTA
>JARGOI010000093.1 GCA_029212275.1 Thalassolituus sp. | reverse complement strand
TTGGTGAAACGCAGTAAGCCCATTCAATGGGTGTCGCTGTCGGCCATGGTTGGCAGTATTGAAGATAATTCGTTGGGTGGTTGGTATAGCTATCGCATGAGCAAGGCGGCGCTTAATATGTTTGTAAAGAATCTATCCATCGAATGGGGACGAAAAGCGCCGGGCTCAATTGTGGCAGCTTTGCATCCGGGCACCACAGAATCGCCTTTGTCTGAGCCATTTCAGGCGGGGATTGCCGAGGGTAAGTTGTATTCTCGGGCAGAAACAGCCGAACGTTTGATTCGCGTGATGCGCGAACTCAACCCAGAGCAGCACGGCAAGTTACTGCACTGGGATGGCTCTATTCTGCCTTTTTAAAAGCGCTTTTTAGCTTAAAATTCAACGCGTTCTTTCCATCCCGGAAGTATCATGCCGTGTGCAGTGAGTTCGATGTCACAGGGGTCGGGTAGGGGTTCTTTGTCTTTATAGGGCAGTGGTAGGTTGCCTTTGGCCATTGATGCTAAGTAGCTTGTTTGATTTTCTTTGACGTGTTCATTTTTTAATAAGTAATCTTGCCAAGCTTGTGGTGAGATTCTGCGTTGTATCCTCTCGGTGGTGGCTTGACCGCTCAGAACCCAGGCTGTGGCGTTGTTGCCACCAAAACCTTTGCTATTAATAAACGCCAAGGCGATGACTTTGGGGTCTACTTGGGTATGTTTTAACCCAATGCTTAGCTGACTTTGATGCACGTCGTTGGCAATGGCCTGAGCGGTGGTGATACCCGGAAGCAAGCCGTATTGCCAGCTGCCTAGCGTGATTAATAATTGATCAGCCGAGGCCGCAGAAATGGAATGCCCCAAATGTGTTTTTGCCGCCACGATTGGCCAATGTGCGATGTCGTGTATTTGCGCGAAGCGATTGAGCATATCTGATTCGGTAACGCGATTTTGCGGGGTGCTGCTGCCATGCGCTTGCACCATACTGCGCTTTAATGCCTCATGCCCCAGTTCACGGGCGGCACTTGCCATGGCTTTTCCTAAGGTGATGTAGTTACCGATACCTGGCGCTGAGATCGAATGTTTGTGGCCGTCGGCGTGGATAAATACGTCACCGACACTGCCTAAGATGTTTAAGCCGAGTTCAAGTGCCGTGGTTCGGTCTGCCAACACAAAGCACTGAGCAGATTCGGCCAGGGTAAACCCTACATTTTCGGCAAAAGGACGCGACGCTCTGGTGAAGTCGACCTTGTCCTCTGGGGACAGTTTATCCACAGCTCTTAATCGTGCCTCGGTGGCCAAGGCTTTCATGGCGTTAAAGCCTTCCACGATGGCGGGTATCAACGGAGCTTCGCTGTTGCCGACCAAAACCAACTTGCGGCGTCCGCTGCGAATGTCGTCTTGAGCTAAACGTAAATTATATAAAAAGCTGGCACAAGCGCCGTTATTGCTACCAGTGCTGCCTGCGTTGCCTAATAAATACGCATTGATAAAGTCTGCAGGCATTGTGGATATGCCCATAGGTAGCTGACGTGAGCTGTTACGTTGCCCTAAATAAGGTGCGGTAATCATGCCGCCAAAGCCTTCGGCGTCGAGTTGTCCGGCCGTTGAGCCCATATATACCGCAATGTCGTCGGGGGCGAGGGTTTGCTTGATGTCATCGGCGCTTAATCCCAAGTTACCGAGTGCATCGGCTGCTGCGTATAACGACAGTTGCAATCCACGAGGATGGTTGCGTGAGTTGTATAAGCTGGCAACATCAAACCCTTTAGGTATTTGCCCAGCACTTTGCACATCGCAGCGGTAGGAAGAGGTTTGCCATAATTTTTCCGAAGTAGAAGTTATACCGTTATCTTTAAGCGGATTTTGTATTTCCGTTTCAATTTGCTCGTGCTGTTTATAAAAGGGCATGGCGTCTGGATGCCAGCCACGCAATGAATTGCAATTGTCATCCCAGGCACGTACCAAGCAATCGTTTAAAACGGATGTAGTGGCAGATTCATTTACTGATAGTGGTGATGACTCTGTATTAGCAGTGGCCTGAGCACCTGTCAGAGTATTCAAATCGTTAACGGTACGTGTTTGCTCTTCGGGTGATAACGCTTCGAAAACAATTCTACGAAAGGCCAGATGATCTGAGCTGCGGCCAGCTGCGTTGATTCCACCTACGCTGGCGATGATGATGTCGGTGTTGCTGTTTGCCATAGAAACCTCTTGGTAGAACGACGAATGCGAATTGAGATCAGTGTGTTCTGAAGAGGGGTTTTAATATAGAACGAAAACGACGTATATTGGTATTTAAGCGACGCATTGACCCTGTTAACTAGGAGTTCTTAAATGCATCTGCATCCTCGTGAAAATTCATTGGTTACGATTTCTGAGAGAAAATTCTAATGAGTTTTTCAGTTAATAAAAATTCAGCACTAAAAAATGCGTCAAGTGGTGTAAAAGCAAACGAGTTATTCAGTAAAAACTCGATGAAAACCGATGCCATAAAAACGAATTTACAGGTCAGCGCCTTGATGTTGCCCGACATGCTGTTGTCGAGCATTGCCATGCCTCTGGAAATGTTGCATGCCGCTTCGGCGGTATGGCACGCGCAATCGCGTCAGCGCAGTCATTGTGTACTCACCAAAGTGGGAGCTGAGCCCGAGGTGCAAGCTTTTGGCGGATTGACGCAAACTACGAATTTGAACTGGGAGTCGCGTGAACACGCAGATTTGGTGATTGTGCCAGCATTGTGGCGCAATCCAATGAAAACGAAGGTTGATAACAAAAGCTTAGCGTGGCTTCAACATCAACACCAATCAGGAACAATAATAATGGCTATTGGCACTGGGGTTTGGTTACCAGCACGTGCCGAACTCCTGAATCATCAACCGGCGACAACGCATTGGCATGCGCTAGAGTCATTTGCTAAGCAGTTTCCTAGTGTACAGCTACAGCGAGATCATATGCTGACTCAAGCAGGGCAGATATTCTGTGCGGCAAGCATCAACTCGGGTGCTGATTTAATGGTTCACATTATCGCCTTGCTTTACGGGAATCGCGTTGCACAACAGGTGGAGCAACAGTTTTCGCCCGAAGTTCGAGCCCCTTTCGATAAACGCGTATTTCGAATGGGAGCACAGCAGCACTCAGATGAATTGATTGCAGTGGCGCAAAGTTGGTTGCACCAGCGTTGGCAATTGCCATTATCGCTTGCGGGATTGGCGCAAGCAGCCGGCTTGAGTGAACGGCAGACGCAACGGCGTTTTACCGTGGCAACGGGATTGACGCCGCAACAATATCAACAAAAACTTCGTTGTGAATATGCGTTAGAGTGGTTACATAACAGCAACTTGTCGATTGCTGAGATCAGTCAAATGTGTGGTTTTAGTGATGCAAGCCATTGTTCACGTTCATTCAAACGTTGGTTTGGTGTGACGCCATCGGAATCGCGTTTACAGGTGAAAAAGAAATTGTTTTCAGTATCTAATGTCTAATTGCATTATCGGAACCTACGGATAAACCTGCCTTCAAAATAATACAAAAGCAATTTTCTTGATTGGCTTTTATCTTTTCAGGCCAAAACTGGATAATATCCAATCAAAGCCTATAATTTCATCTTAGGTTTGCTTATTTACTAAAGAGTCTAGTGGCAGTCGCAATTTAAGGATTTCTAGACACTACTTGTATAAATCTTTATAAGTATTAGCGCGTGTGATCGTGGAGGCAATGATGCCAAGGAAAAATAATACACATTTTAAAGATCATGACATGTGTTTGTTGGCGGGTGCATGTGAAGCCCTATTGGAAAACACGGGTTTAGGCATTGCGATTCTTGATAGTAATCTTGTTTATCGACATATCAACAGCCAACTTGCGTTGTTCAATGGCATGTCTATTGAAGATCACCTCGGTAAAAGCGTAGGCGAGCTATTGCCTAAAATTGCTCATCTTATTGTTCCTCTACTTAATCAAGTCCTCTCTAGCGGTGAAGCGATTAAAAATTTTAGCGTTTCTGGCGAAACGCCTAGCACGGAAGGTCGAGAGGGAAAGTGGGAAGCATCTTATCTTCCCATTCATTCTAATGGTCAGGTGGCAGGCATATTGGTTATTGCTGCCAATAAAACCTTAGAACACGAATTGGCCGAAACCAAAGAAGAATCCAATCGATTGGTACGGCGGATATTGGATGGTTTATTTACCTTTGTCGGTATTCTTTCTCTTGATGGAAAAATAATAGATGTGAATCGCTCTCCTTTAGAGGCTGCAGGCATTCATCGTGAGGATGTGATTGATAAGTATTTTTGGGATTGTTACTGGTGGTGTTATTCCACTGAAGTACAAAGTCAGCTTTACGATGCATTTTTGCAAGTCAAAGAAGGTAATGAGCTGCGCTATGACGTTAAGGTTCGCATGCTTGATAATGCCTTAATGGATATTGATTTTATGTTGGCGCCTTTGCGTGATACCAACGGTGTTATTACCCATCTTATTGCATCTGCCAATGATATATCTTCTCGGACTTTGCGAGAACAAGAACTCATGCTGAGTGAGGCACGGTTGCGAAGCGTCCTAGAAGCCACTGCCGACGGATTAATTCTAGTTGATGAACAAGGCAAAATTACATTTGCTAATCGTTGTGCATCATCCATGTTTGGCTACCCTCAAGGTGGTTTGGATGCCTTATTTATTGAGGATTTGGTACCTGAGAAACATCGTGATGAACACAAAAAATATCGTGAAAAATATCAACAAGATCCTAGTGCTCGCTCAATGGGGCTAATGCAAGAATTATTTGCTCAACGACAAGATGGTTCGCAATTTCCAGTAGAAGTGGGATTAACGCCCCTGATGTTTGCAGAAGGCACCCGCATATTGGCAACAGTAATTGATGTCAGTCAGCAGAAAGTAATTCAAAGCGATTTGGAGAAAGCGTTAAAGTCTAAGACGGCATTACTTAACGAAGTTCATCATCGAGTTAAAAATAACCTCCAAGTGGTTTCAAGTTTATTGAACTTACAGTCACGGCGTATTCCAGAAGGTTTGAAATCACATTTTGATCAAAGTCAAAATCGTATAAAAGCGATGGCATTGATTCATCAACAATTATATGAAGATAGTAATTTTGAATCTATTAACGCGATTGAATATACCAAAAAGCTGTGTCGCTTAATTTATGAAGGCCATTTGACCATGCTTGGAAAGGTTTCGATGGATGTTCAATCAGAATCGAAATCTATTGATATTAAAATGGACCAAGCATTACCTTTTGGGTTGCTTATTAATGAAATTATTACTAATGCTATTCAGCATGCTTTTGTTGACCAAGAAGAAGGCAATATCTATATTAATTTAAATATTGTTGATAATAATATTTTAGTGACCATTGAAGATGATGGTGCAGGGATTGGAGACGACTTCGTTCTTGGTCAAACGCAATCGTTAGGATTTCAACTTATACCAGATTTAGCCAGTCAGTTAGAGGCGGATCTGACATTTATTAAAAAGCCAGTAACGCGGTTTGAAATTTTATTCCCGGTGATTATATGAAAAATAAAAGGGTGCTGATTGTTGAAGATGAAAAAATTACCGCCTTAGATCTTAAATTAACATTAATAGATCTTGGATTTGACGTGGTAGGAACAGTTTCTTCTGGTGAGGATAGTATAGCCATGTGTCGGCTTGAATCACCGGACTTGGTACTGATGGATATTCATTTAAAAACTGATATGTTGGGTACTGAAGCAGCAGAGATAATTACTAAAGAACTGAATATTCCTATTATTTTTATTACCGCATACTCAGATGCAGATGTAGTTAAGCAAGCAGTAAATGCAAAAGCGTATGGGTACTTAGTGAAGCCAATTCAAAAAAATAAAATAAATGCGGCGGTTAATGTTGTTTTGGCTCGTTGGCAGGAAGATCGTGACATACGTTATTCTGATAGCCGTTTAAGAATGGCATTAGATTCGGCGAATATGGATGTTTGGGAGTCCACCTTAGATGCCAAAGAAAAGTCTAAGGTTATGGATAATAATTCCACTCAAGTGATTGTTCATACTCTAGAGGATTTAATTGAAAATATTCACCCTGAAGATGTCGATAAGATACATGAATACCTAGAATCATCTGAGCGATTAAATTGTGTGGTAAGAATGAAACCCTGTAATCATAAAAAGGGGGGATCTTTAACTTATGAACGTTATGAATTATTTGCAGCGGTATTTAATCAGAATGAGCAGAGAAAAGTCGTTGGTGTTATTAAAAATGTTGAAGAAAAATACAAAAATGAAGATCGCCTTCGTCAGGCTAGCGTCGTTTTTAATAATACCTCAGAAGGCATATTAATTACCGATAAAAATCAGTGTGTTATTACGGTTAATCCAGCATTTGTGGATATAACTGGATTTCGTTTGGTTGATGTGGTTGGTCACGATCCTGATGAGTTTTTACATGCTAGAAGACACACCGATGTATCTGAAATGCGTATAAGAGACAAGTCAGATAAGACTTGGAGTGGAGAGGTTGGTTGTTATCGTCAAGATGGAGGTTATTTCCCTGCGTGGGAAAATATATCTGCTGTATTTGATGCGGACGGTCAGATAATAAATTATGTATTTACAATTTCTAATATTGAAAATTTAAGAAGAGAAGAAAAGTCATTAATTCAAATGGCGTATCGAGATGCACTCACTGGTGTAGGAAATAGAATAGCGTTAGAGCGAAAGTTGGACGAGTTGTGCCAAGATCAGGTTAAGTGCAAAAATATTGGTGTTCTTTTTATTGATTTGGACGGGTTTAAAAAAGTAAATGATACATTGGGGCATACAGAAGGAGATCGTTTACTGATTATTATTGCCGAGCGTTTATCAAAATCTATTCGAGATACAGATTTTGTTACTCGAACAGGGGGCGATGAATTTGTTATTGTGGCATCGGATGTATCTTGTGTGAAAGATATACAGACGTTAGTTGATAAACTACTCAAACAAATATCCCTGCCTATTGAGCTTACCCATGACGTAGTAGAGGTGTCGGCCAGTATTGGCATTGCTTTGGCAGATGAAGCAGTTAACACTCAGGATACGCTTATTTGTGCTGCAGATGCTGCATTGTTTCAGGCAAAGAATAGTGGAAGAAATTGCAGTTATATTTATGACTCTGCTTTGGCAAAAGAGTCATTAGAAAAAACGACGATGGAGATTAACTTAAAAAATGCCATTGTCGAAAACATCTTAAGTATTGAATTTCAGCCGCTGATAGATATTCAAAGTGGGTGCGTACACGGTGCTGAAGCCTTATGCCGTTGGCGTCATGATGGTTTAGATATTTCTCCTGAGCGTTTTATCCCTATTGCTGAACAAAGCGATTTGATTATTGAGTTGGGTGTTCGAGTTCTTGAGCTTAGCTGTAAGGCTTTAGCCAACATTATCTCTGCAGGTTATGATGACTTTGTGATGGCAGTGAATGTGTCACTAAGGCAGCTAACAGATATTAATTTCCCTGAAACTGTTCGTCGTATTTTAAATGAATATAACATTCCCCCTCATTTGTTGGAGATTGAAATCACAGAAACTTCGATTCAAAACAATAATAAGGCAAAAGATCAATTGCTTTCTTTACGCAAACTAGGGGTAAAAATGGCACTAGATGACTTTGGAACGGGCTATTCTTCACTCAGTCGTTTGAAATATTTGCCTTTAGATCGTGTGAAAATTGATCGCACATTTATTTCTGAATTGGTCTCAAGTAATCATGATCAAGAGATATGCAAAGCGATTATGGCATTGTGTAATGTGATGGACCTCGCAGTGACTGCCGAAGGGGTTGAAGAGCCGGAACAGCTAAGCGTTTTACAAGAAATGGGCTGTGGATTTGTACAAGGCTTTTATTTTAGTAAATCTATGCCCCTTGATGATTTGTTAAGTTGGATTGATCGATTTGATATAAATCAATATTAACCCTGTACGTAGCTATCCATCCAGTGATTAGATATGCCACTTTGCCGTACTTGTCTAGGAAGGTGGGCTGACTGAAACCGGATAATAGGTAATTGGCTGCACCAAAGTGACCAATAACGAAATTGCTGAATTGCTACTCAGTTCACACCCAGATCAGATCTAGGACGTAGTGATATCGAGACTAATGACGTCACTATCAAGATTTATCGTCGTACTATACCCATCTCTAATGCAGGCTATAAAAGAATTTATTGCCTGAGACGCACATGTGCGCAATCTCATTTCCAATGTCTGATCGACAACATGTAGGCAAACAAGACGCCATGATGCATTACAGGGATGTGCGTATCGATTCGAATTGGTTTATGCCTTCCTTACCTGATCTAGCGGCAATGTTGTCTGATGAGTAAATGACTTTGGCAAGAATGGAGCGCATTTTTAAGCATCTTAGCCTATGACATTTGATAGGTGGATATCGACAATTGCAGTCAATCTAAAAATGGGGTTATATAAGGCCGACCTTAGCTGAACAACATGTTGATCAACGAATAGGGCAGAACATTACGACTAACCAATATGACCAGTACATTGGTCAAATACTCATTTAGAAGAAGGATAACTACCGATGGCTTATCAAACTATTGATGGCGTTAAATAC